>NZ_BAAASM010000063.1:0-14795 GCF_039532885.1 Streptomyces nogalater
GTGGCCCACCCAGGGGTCCGGTACCGGTCAGGGCCACTGTTCCTTCGGGCCGCTCGCTCGCTTCCACCCCGGGCTGGAGCGGGCCGGGTCAAGGGTGGGCCGCAGGCCCATCGGCGCAGCCGACGCGCAGCGCCCTTGACGCGGACCGCGGAAGCCCGACACTCGCCGGGAAGCGAGCGGCCCGACGGCCACTTGAGGAAAGAGGTGCACGCGTACCACGCAACAGGGCTGACGCCACGTCCACATGGCGTGTACCCCGACCCCACCCCCTGGACATGAGCTGAGGTTAGGCTAACCTACCTTCGAACTTGTCCGGCGGGCGCTTCGCCCCGGTCGAAAGCAGTCATACCCATGTCCCATGCCCGTGTCACCCACCTCACTCGCCGCGGACTGCTCGCCGCGGGCGGCGCCCTCGGCCTCGGTGCCGCGCTCGCCGCCTGCGGGGACGACAAGGGCGAAGACGGCGGCTCCGGCGGGAACGCGGGCACGGGCAAGTCCGGCCCCTGGTCGTTCAAGGACGACCGCGGCACGCCCGTGAAGCTGGACAAGGTCCCCGCGAACATCGTCGCGTTCACCGGTGTCGGTGCCGCGCTGTACGACTACGGCATCCAGGTCAAGGGCGTCTTCGGCCCGACGAAGACCACCGCCGGCAAGCCCGATGTCCAGGCCGGCGACATGGACATCAGCAAGGTGACGGTCCTCGGCAACGCCTGGGGCCAGTTCAACATCGAGAAGTACGCCTCCCTCGCCCCGGACGTGCTCATCACGACCATCTTCGACGGCGCCGGCACCCTCTGGTACGTCCCCGAGGAGTCGAAGAAGAAGATCGGCCAGCTGGCCCCCAGCGTCGGCATCTCCGTCTACGACCGCCAGCTCACCCAGCCGCTCCAGCGCATGTGGGACCTCGCCGAGTCGCTCGGCGCGGACATGAAGGCCGCCAAGGTCACCGACGCCAAGAAGCGGTTCGAGGACGCCGCCGCCCGGCTGCGCGCCGCCGCCAAGGCCAAGCCCGACATCAAGGTGATGGCCGGCAGCGCCAGCGACCAGCTGTTCTACGTCTCCGGCAGCAACCTCTCCATCGACCTGGAGTACTTCAAGTCCCTCGGCGTGAACCTCGTGGAGCCCCCGGAGAGCGCCAAGAAGCAGGGCGGCGGCTGGTACGAGTCGCTGAGCTGGGAGAACGTCGACAAGTACGACGCCGACATCATCATGATGGACGACCGCTCCTCGGCCATCCAGCCCGCCGACATCACCAAGGCCACCTGGAAGAAGCTGCCCGCGGTGAAGGCGGGTCAGGTCATCTCCCGCTCCCCCGAGCCGATCCTCTCGTACGACAAGTGCGTGCCGCTGCTCACCAACCTGGCCGAGGCCCTGGAGAAGGCCAAGAAGGTCAGCTGACCACGGTCCAGCCCGCCCACAAAGCCCTGAACACCACCCTCAGGAGCCACACATGACCACGGCCGTAGCCGCCCCGTTCCGTTTCTTCTCCCTTCAGGTCGTACGGACGAGGCGGCTCGGTCCGTCTCTGGTCCGGGTCACCTTCACCGGATCCGACCTGCACGCCTTCCACTCCGACGGGCGCGACCAGTCCCTGTCGCTGTTCCTGCCGCACCCCGGGCAGAGCGAGCCCGCGGTCCCCCTGGAGCTGGGCGACGGCTGGTGGCAGGGCTGGCGGGAACTCCCCGACGACGTACGGGCCGTGATGCGCTCGTACACGCTGCGGGCGCTGCGCCGCGACCCCGACGAGATCGACATCGACTTCGCCCTGCACGGCGTGGAGCCGGGTGCCGCCACCCCGGCCGGGCCCGCCTCCCGCTGGGCGGCGCGGGCCGCCGCCGGTGACCGGGTGCTGCTGCTCGGGCCGGCCGTCGCCGACAACCGCGCGATCCGCTTCCGTCCGCCCGCGGACGCCGACCTCGTCGTCCTGTGCGGCGACGAGACGGCCGTACCCGCCGCGACCGCGATCCTGGAGTCCCTGCCCGCAGGCACCCGGGTCCGGGCCTGGCTGGAGGTGCCGCACGCCGGTGATGTCCAGGACGTGCGCACGCAGGCGGACGCGGAGATCACGTGGCTCGTGCGGCGCGACGGGTCCCCCATGGCCGTCGACGCCGTACGGGCCGCCCCGCTGCCGGCCGCCGAGCGGCCGTATGTGTGGCTCGCCGGGGAGTCCGGCCAGGTCAAGGCCCTGCGCCGGCACTTCGTCGGCGAACGCGGGGTGGACCGGCGGCGCGTGACGTTCGTCGGCTACTGGCGGCAGGGGCTGACGGAGGAACAGCTGCGCGCGACGGGCGAGTAACCCGGAAGCCCTCCCCCCTCGGCCTGATCCGGCCTGGGGAGAGGCAGGCCCTCACTCGTGAAACTTAGGTTAGGCTAACCTAAGATCATCCCGCACGGACCGTCCCCTCGGAGGACCCCCACATGCGCTCGCACCTGCTCAATGGCCTCACAGCGGAGCACTACCGCCGCTCCGTGACCGAAGGAGTCGAGCGGGTGGCGGCCAAACTCGCCACCACCGACCGTCCGTTCACCGGCGTCACCGTGGACGCCCTCTCCCCCGCCATCGACGCGATCGACCTCGACCGTCCGCTGGGCGACACCACCGCCGTCCTGGACGAGCTGGAGGACGTGTACCTGCGGGACGCGATCTACTTCCACCACCCCCGCTACCTCGCCCACCTCAACTGCCCGGTGGTCATCCCGGCGGTGCTCGCCGAGGCCGTGCTCTCCGCCGTCAACTCCTCGCTGGACACCTGGGACCAGTCGGCCGGCGGCACCCTCATCGAGCGCAAGCTCATCGACTGGACGACCGCCCGCATCGGCCTCGGCCCGGCCGCCGACGGCGTCTTCACCTCCGGCGGCACCCAGTCCAACCTCCAGGCGCTGCTGCTCGCGCGGGAGGAGGCCAAGAGCGACTCGCTCGCCACACTGCGCATCTTCGCCTCCGAGGTCAGCCACTTCAGCGTCAAGAAGTCCGCGAAACTGCTCGGTCTCGGCCCGGACGCCGTCGTCTCCATCCCCGTCGACCACGACAAGCGCATGCAGACGGTCGCCCTCGCCCGCGAACTGGAGCGCTGCGCGCAGGACGGCCTGGTGCCCATGGCCGTCGTCGCCACCGCCGGCACCACCGACTTCGGCTCCATCGATCCGCTGCCGGAGATCGCCGGGCTGTGCGCCCAGTACGACGTGTGGATGCACGTGGACGCCGCCTACGGCTGCGGGCTGCTCGCCTCCCTGAAGTACCGGGACCGCATCGACGGCATCGAGCGCGCCGACTCGGTCACCGTCGACTACCACAAGTCCTTCTTCCAGCCGGTCAGTTCCTCCGCCGTGCTGGTCCGGGACGCGGCCACCCTGCGGCACGCCACCTACCACGCCGAGTACCTCAACCCGCGCCGTATGGTGCAGGAACGTATCCCCAACCAGGTGGACAAGTCCCTCCAGACCACCCGCCGCTTCGACGCCCTCAAGCTGTGGATGACCCTGCGCACGATGGGCGCCGACGGCATCGGGCAGCTCTTCGACGAGGTGTGCGACCTCGCGCGGGAGGGCTGGGAGCTGCTGGCGGCCGACCCGCGCTACGACGTCGTGGTCGAACCCTCCCTGTCCACCCTCGTCTTCCGCTACATCCCGGCGGCCGTCACCGACCCGGCCGAGATCGACCGGGCCAACCTCTACGCCCGCAAGGCCCTGTTCGCCTCCGGTGACGCCGTGGTCGCGGGCACCAAGGTGGCCGGCCGCCACTACCTGAAGTTCACCCTGCTCAACCCCGAGACCAAGGCGGACGACATCGCCGCCGTCCTCGATCTGATCGCCGGCCATGCCGAGCAGTACCTGGGAGAGTCCCTTGACCGCGCGTCCTGACAGCCCGACCAAGACCTACGATTTCGTGGGGATCGGGCTCGGCCCCTTCAACCTCGGCCTCGCCTGCCTCACCGAGCCGATCGCCGAACTGGACGGCGTCTTCCTGGAGTCCAAGCCCGACTTCGAGTGGCACGCCGGGATGTTCCTGGACGGTGCCCACCTCCAGACCCCGTTCATGTCGGACCTGGTCACCCTGGCCGACCCCACCTCGCCGTACTCCTTCCTGAACTACCTGAAGGAGAAGGGCAGACTGTACTCGTTCTACATCCGCGAGAACTTCTACCCGCTGCGCGTGGAGTACGACGACTACTGCCGCTGGGCCGCCGGCAAGCTGAACTGCGTCCGCTTCGGCACCACGGTCACCGAGGTGTCCTACGACGGTGAGCTGTACGTCGTGCGCACCGAGGCCGGGGACACCTACCGCGCCCGGCACCTGGTGCTGGGCACCGGCACCGTCCCCTTCGTCCCCGAGGCGTGCCGGGACCTCGGCGGGGACTTCCTGCACACCTCCCAGTACATGCACCGCAAGGCGGAGCTGCTGGAGAAGAAGTCCATCACCGTGGTCGGCAGCGGCCAGAGCGCGGCCGAGATCTACTACGAGCTGCTGTCGGAGATCGACACCCGCGGCTACCAGCTCAACTGGGTCACCCGCTCCCCGCGGTTCTTCCCGCTGGAGTACACCAAGCTGACCCTGGAGATGACCTCCCCGGACTACATCGACTACTTCCGGGCGCTACCCGAGGAGACCCGCTACCGGCTGGAGAAGCAGCAGAAGGGCCTGTTCAAGGGCATCAACTCGGACCTGATCGACTCCATCTTCGACCTGCTGTACCAGAAGAACGTCGTCAGCGGCGACCGGCCGGTGCCCACCCGGCTGCTGACCAACTCCACGCTGCGCACGGCCGCGTACCAGGACGGCGCCTACACCCTCGGCTTCCACCAGGACGAGCAGGACAAGGACTTCGAGATCGAGACCGAGGGCCTGGTCCTGGCCACCGGCTACCACTACACCCCGCCGGCCTTCCTCGCCCCGATCCGCGACCGGCTCCGCTTCGACGGCCACGGCCGCTTCGACGTGGCCCGCAACTACGCCGTCGACATCACCGGCCGCGGGGTCTTCCTGCAGAACGCCGGTGTCCACACCCACAGCATCACCAGCCCCGACCTGGGCATGGGCGCCTACCGGAACGCGTACATCATCCGAGAGCTGCTCGGCACCGAGTACTACCCGGTCGAGAAGTCCATCGCCTTCCAGGAGTTCGCCGTATGACCTTCACTTTCCGACCCGTCGACCCCCTGAAGGACGCCCAGGTGCTGCACTCCTGGGTCACGCATCCCAAGGCGGCGTTCTGGATGATGCAGGACGCTCGGCTGGAGGACGTCGAGCGGGCCTATATGGAGATCGCGGCGGACGAGCACCACCACGCCCTGTTCGGGCTGCGCGGCGGTGAGCCGGTGTTCCTGATGGAGAAGTACGACCCCGCGCACCGGGAGCTGGTGGGGCTGTACGAGGCGCGGCCCGGGGATGTCGGCATGCACTTCCTGACGCCGGCCACGGACACCCCCGAGCACGGGTTCACCCGGGCCGTGATCACCGCCGTGATGGCGCACCTGTTCGAGGACCCGGCGGTGGAGCGGGTCGTGGTCGAGCCGGACGTCCGCAACACGGCGGTGCACGCCCTGAACGCGGCCGTCGGGTTCGTGCCCGAGCGGGAGATCGACAAGCCGGAGAAGCGGGCGCTGCTGAGCTTCTGCACCCGTGAGCAGTTCAAGAAGGCGGTGACCGCATGACCCTGGCCGACGCCGTGGCCCACCTGTCCCCCGAGCGGTGGGCGAAGGCCAACCGCCTGCTGGTGCGCAAGGCCCTCGCCGAGTTCGCGCACGAGCGGCTGATCACGCCCGAGGAGGACGGCGGCCGGTACGCCGTGCGCAGCGACGACGGGCTGACCGTCTACCGGTTCGCCGCCGTGCGCCGGGCCCTGGACCACTGGCAGATCGACGCCGACTCGATCACCCGGCACCGCGACGGCGAAGAACTCCCGCCGGCCGCGCTGGACTTCTTCATCGAGCTGAAGCAGTCGCTGGGGCTGAGCGACGAGATCCTGCCGGTGTACCTGGAGGAGATCTCCTCCACCCTGTCGGGCACCTGCTACAAGCTCACCAAGCCGCAGGTGACCGCCGCCGAGCTGACGCGCGCCGGGTTCCAGGCGATCGAGACCGGGATGACCGAGGGCCACCCGTGCTTCGTCGCGAACAACGGGCGGCTCGGCTTCGGCGTCCACGAGTACCTGTCGTACGCGCCGGAGACGGCGAGCCCGGTGCGGCTGGTGTGGCTGGCCGCGCACCGCTCCCGGGCCGCGTTCACGGCCGGCGTGGGGATCGAGTACGAGTCGTTCCTGCGCGAGGAGCTGGGCGAGCAGACGGTGGCGCGGTTCCGGGCCCGCCTCACCGACCGGGGCCTGGACCCCGCCGACTACCTGTTCATACCGGTCCACCCCTGGCAGTGGTGGAACAAGCTCAGCGTCACCTTCGCCGCGGAGGTGGCCCGGAACCTGCTGGTGCCGCTCGGCGAGGGCGACGACGAGTACCTGGCCCAGCAGTCGATCCGTACCTTCTTCAACACCAGCGCCCCGCACAAGCACTATGTGAAGACGGCCCTGTCGGTCCTCAACATGGGCTTCATGCGGGGTCTGTCGGCCGCCTACATGGAGGCCACCCCGGCGATCAACGACTGGCTGGCCCGGCTGATCGAGAGCGACCCGGTGCTGAAGGCGAGCGGCCTGTCGATCATCCGGGAGCGGGCGGCCGTCGGCTACCGGCACCTGGAGTACGAGCAGGCCACCGACCGCTACTCGCCCTACCGCAAGATGCTGGCCGCGCTGTGGCGGGAGAGCCCGGTGCCCTCGCTGGAAGAGGGCGAGTCCCTGGCGACGATGGCCTCGCTGCTGCACGTCGACCACGAGGGCGCCTCCTTCGCGGGCGCGCTGATCGAGCGGTCGGGCCTGTCCCCGGTGGAGTGGCTGCGGCGGTATCTGCGGGCCTACTACACCCCGCTGCTGCACAGCTTCTACGCCTACGACCTGGTGTTCATGCCGCACGGTGAGAACACGATCCTGGTGCTGCGGGACGGGGCGGTACGGCGGGCGGTCTACAAGGACATCGCCGAGGAGATCGCCGTCATGGACCCGGACGCGGCGCTGCCGCCGGAGGTCAAGCGCATCCGCGTGGAGGTCCCCGAGGACAAGAAGCTGCTGTCGATCTTCACGGACGTCTTCGACTGCTTCTTCCGCTTCCTCGCCGCCCAGCTGGCCGCCGAGGGCATCCTGGAGGAGGACGGCTTCTGGCGCACGGTCGCCGAGGTCACCCGCGAGTACCAGGAGGCGAACCCGCAGCTGGCCGACCGGTTCCGGCAGTACGACATGTTCGCCCCGGAGTTCGCGCTGTCCTGCCTCAACCGGCTCCAGCTGCGCAACAACCGGCAGATGGTGGACCTCGCCGATCCGTCCGGCGCGCTCCAGCTGGTCGGCACCCTGAAGAACCCCCTCGCCGGGTTCTGACGGCCCCGCAGGCGGACGGGCACCCCGGAGTACGGTCCTCCGGGGTGCCCGTCGGGCTTTCTCGGGTCAGGGTGCCGGCCAGGGCACCTGGGGTGAGTGGTAGTAGCGGATGCCGAGGGCGTCCCAGCGCGGGCCCTGCGCGGCCAGCCGCTCCCGGTAGCCGTTCCAGCCCAGCCGGGCGGCCGGCGACCAGCCCAGCTCGGCCGCTCCGGCGAACCGGGGGAAGGACAGGTACTCGATGTCGGCGGTGGTCTGCACCGTCTCCGTCCACAACGGCGCCTCGACGCCCCGGACGGCCGAGGCGGGCACCCCGGCGAGATAGGTGCCCGGGTCCCAGTCGTAGGAGCGCTGCACCTCCACCAGGCCCGCCCACTTGGTGCCGATGGGCGTGGCGGCGGTGTACTTCATGTCGAGGTAGATCCGGTCGGCCGGGGACAGGACGATCCCGGTGCCGTTCCGTGCGGCCTGCGCCACCTGTTCCTTCTCGGCCGCGCCGGTGCGGTCCAGGCCCCAGTACTGGGCGAGGGCGCCCCGGGCCGGGCGGGCGCCGGTGAGCTGGTGCCAGCCGATGACCGTCTTGCCGTAGCGGGCGACCACCGGCTGCACCCGGTCCATGAAGGCCACGTAGTCGGGGTGGCTGGTGGAGTGCGCCTCGTCGCCGCCGATGTGCAGATAACGGCCGGGGGTGAGGGCGGCCAGCTCGCGGATCACGTCGTCCACGAAGTCGTAGGTGACCTCCTTGGGCACGCACAGCGAGCTGAAGCCGACCCGGGTGCCGGTGTAGGGCGGGGGTGCCACGCCGTCGCAGTTGAGCTCGGCGTAGGAGGACAGGGCCGCGTTGGTGTGGCCGGGCATGTCGATCTCGGGGACGACCTCCAGGTAGCGGGAGGCCGCGTACCGGACGATCTCCCGGTAGTCGGCCTTGGTGTAGTAGCCGCCCGGTCCGCCGCCGACCTGGGTGGCGCCGCCGTGGGTGGCCAGGCGCGGCCAGGAGTCGACGGCGATGCGCCAGCCCTGGTCGTCGCTGAGGTGCAGGTGCAGTTTGTTGACCTTGTAGAGGGCCACCTGGTCGATGTAGCGCTTGACCTGGGCGACGGTGAAGAAGTGCCGGGCCACGTCGAGCATGGCGCCCCGGTAGGCGTAGCGGGGGCGGTCCTGGATGGTGCCGCCGGCGATTCTCCAGGGGCCGCGCTGCACGGTCTTCTTCTCGACGGCCGCCGGGAGGAGCTGGCGCAGGGTCTGGACGCCGTGGAAGAGCCCGGCGGGGGTGCGTGCGGTGAGGGTGACGCCGCCGGCGCCGCTGTGCAGCCGGTAGCCCTCGGCGCCGAAGTCGCCGTTCTGCAACCGGAGCCGGATGCCGCCGCCGTGGTCGGTGAGCGGCAGCGGATAGCCGGTGGACGGGCGCAGGATGCCGGCGAGGTAGGCGCCGACGCGGCGGACCTCGGCGGGGCCGTCGACGCGGATGCCGGTGGCGCGGGTGATGCGGTACGGGGTGCCGCCCGGTGTGACGGAGGCGGGTGCCGGGACCACCCGGTCCAGGGGCGAGGGGGTGGCGGCCTGGACCTCGGGGGCCGCGCCGACACCGGAGATGCCGGCCGCCGCGAGCAGCAGCAGGGTTCCGAGGATGCGGAACGTCCGGGGAGTCGTGCCGTGGTTCGGTCTCACATGCGCTCCCTTCGGGTAAGGGGAGGTGACCGTCTGACGGGGTCGTCCTCCACTGTGCCGCAGATCGGGTGAAACAATCCCCGTATGGCGGACATCATCCAGAAGGACGGCACCTGGGCCTTCGACGGCGACACTCTGCGGATCACCCCGGGCCGGGAGAAGAACGTGGGTCTGCTCCGCCGTGAGCTGGGCGAACTCGTCGTGCCGCTGCGTGCGTTGGCCGGGGTGTCCGTCGAGCAGGGCCGGAAGTCGGGGCGGCTCAGGCTGCGGCTGCGCGACGGTGCCGATCCGCTGCTCCAGGCCACCGCCGGCCGGCTGGCCGAGCCGCACGACCCCTACCAGCTCGTCGTGGAGCCCGACCGGTACGGCGTGGCCGAGTACGTCGCCGACGAGGTGCGCAACGCCCTGCTGCTGGAGGGGGTTTCGTCCGGCCCGGTCGACGAGTACCTGCTGCCGGGCCCGTCGCTGCCGGTGTCCGCCTCGGCCGGGGACGGCACCGCGAGCTTCGACGGGGAGCGGGTGCGGCTGGAGTGGAACTGGAAGACGGAGGAGTCCAAGGCGTCGGCCGGCCCCCGCACGATTCCGCTCGCCGACCTCACCGGTGTGGAGTGGCAGCCGGCGGCCGGTCTGGAGAACGGGCACCTGCGGTTCCTGGTGCGCGGCGCCCCCCTCGGCGCGCCGCCCAAGTACGACCCGAACGCGGTGGAGTTGTGGGGGTTTAGGAAGGACCCGCTGATGGCCTTGGTCGCGGCGGCGGTGCAGGCACGGCTGCCGCATCCCTCGGCCGCGCGGGCGGACGCACGGCGGCTCCCGGCACAGCGGACCGGGGAGCAGGCCGGTGAGCAGGCCGGGCAGCGGGCCGGGGACGACCACGACACGCTGCTGCGGCGGCTGCGGGAGCTGGGCGAGCTGCACCGCGACGGGGTGCTGACGGACGAGGAGTTCGCGGTGGCCAAGCAGGCGGTCCTCAAGCGCCTGTGAGGACCGCCCGGCCCGCGGGGGCTACTTGGCCGTGCGGGACACCGTGAAGTGGTCGATGCGCTCGCCGGTCTCGGCGATGCCCGACACCTTCAGGGTGGCCTGGCGGCCCCTGGGCGCGGGGCTGACGTCCACGCGCAGGAAGGAGTAGTCCAGGTAGCGCACCCGGGACCAGCCGACGGTCTCGTGGACCTTGCCGTCCTTGGTGTTGACGAACGAGGCCACGGAGTCCGTCTCGTGCTCGTGGCCCTCGTAGGTGTCGGGGGCGGAGAAGGCGTACAGGCTGCGGCCGGCCGCGCCGGCGGTGACGTAGACCACGCCGTCGGTCTCGGGGTAGGCCGTGCCGCCGACGGGCAGCTTCCTGGCGACCGCGCCCGCCTTGATGACGTCGGTGCGCTCGTACTGGTGGTTGTGGCCGTTGATGACCAGGTCCACCGTGTACTTCTCGAACAGCGGCACCCACTCCTGGCGCACCCCGCCCTCGGAGGCGTGGGCGGTGGAGGTGCAGTAGGCGCAGTGGTGGAAGAAGACGACGATGAAGTCCACGTCCTTGGCGGCGCGGTACTTCTTCAGCTGCCCCTCCAGCCACGTCGTCTGGGTTCCTCCGGATATGCCCAGGTTCGCCGGGATCTCGAAGGAGATGTCGTTGGCGTCGAGGGAGATGACGGCGGTGTTGCCGTAGACGAAGGAGTAGACGCCGGGCAGGTTCTTCCGGTCCGGCCCGTTGTCCGGCAGGGTCCAGCGGGCGTCCTCGCCGCCGTAGCCGTTGGGCGAGTACCAGGCCTCCATGTCGTGGTTGCCGTACGCCGGCATCCACGGGACCTGCTTGGCGACGGTCTCGGTCTGGGCGAGGAAGGAGTCCCAGGTGCGCGCGTCGAAGCCGGTGTCGGCGGTCTTGCCCGCGCCGGCGGGGTCGGCGTAGGCGATGTCGCCGGCGTGCAGGTGGAAGGCGGGGTTCTGGCCGAGCAGGAGGCTGTTGTTGGCCAGGCCGTGGTAGCCGACGCCCTCGTCGCCGAAGGCGGTGAAGGTGAAGGGCGCCTTGTGGGCGGGGGCGGTGGTGAAGGTGCCCACGGTGCCCAGCAGGTGCGGCTCGGCCGGGTCGAAGCCCTGGTGGCCGACGCCGTAGTAGTAGGTCCTGCCGGGGCGCAGGTGGCCGAGCCTGGCGTGCAGGTAGTACTGGGTGTGGTCGCCGCTCGCGCCGACCCCGGCCGGGGTGTACAGGGTGCGGACCTCGGCTTCGATCCTGCGGGAGAGGTCCCAGGGGTGGGCGCCGATCCGGATGAACGGCTTCCTGACGGCGACCGGGACCTGCCAGGAGACGGTGATCTCGGTGCGCGGGTCGTTGCCCCAGGCCAGGTGGCGGCCGAAGGGGGCGACACGGGCGCCGTCGACCGGTGCGGCGGCGGGGGCGGCGTCCCGGACCGGCCCGGCGGCCCGGGCGGTGGCACCCGGCACGAACGCGCCACCGGTGACGGCACCCAGGGTGACCGCGCCGCCCCTGATCAGGGTGCGCCGCGAGAACCTGGCGCGCAGGTACTCGTGCTGTTCGGCCATACTCATGCGCTCGGCCAGCTTCTCGGGAACGCCCATACGAGGAATGTCCATGGCGTCTGAAACTCGTCGGCCCGGGCAACGGGATGCAGGACTCCGGATGGACAGGAGGCGAACAGGGCGCCATAAGAGTTTCAACGGCCCTCTGCCCGGAATCGGGCACGATTCTTGCGAAACAGGCGCCGGTACCCCAGGATCTACCGGGTGCACGACGAACTCGTAGATCATCTGACGCGGTCCACGCCCCTGAGCCGGGGCGAGGCGCTGCGCGTGGTCCAGGACGTGCTCGCCTACTTCGACGAGACGACCCAGGAGTACGTCCGTCGCCGCCACCGCGAGCTCCAGGCCCAGGGCCTGGTGAACGCGGAGATCTTCCAGCGGATCGAGGCGGACCTGAAATACCGGGCGGTGGCGCCGCCGGAGCTGACGCTCAGGCAGCTGCGCCGCATGGTCTACGGCTGAGAGGCCGCAGCCCCGACCCTCCCCCGGCCCGGCCGCCTCCGGCCCGGACCAGCGACAGCCAAGGGATACCTCTATATATGTGCGGAATTGTCGGTTACATCGGGAAGCGTGACGTAGCCCCCCTCCTCCTGGAGGGCCTCCAGCGCCTGGAGTACCGCGGCTACGACTCCGCGGGCATCGTCGTCACCTCCCCGAAGGCGCCCGGCCTGAAGATGGTCAAGGCCAAGGGCCGGGTGCGCGACCTGGAGGCCAGGGTCCCGGCGCGCTTCAAGGGCACCACCGGCATCGCCCACACCCGCTGGGCCACCCACGGCGCCCCCTCCGACGTCAACGCCCACCCGCACATGTCGGCCGACCAGAAGGTGGCCGTCGTCCACAACGGCATCATCGACAACGCCTCCGAGCTGCGCCGCAAGCTGGAGGCGGACGGTGTCGAGTTCCTCTCCGAGACCGACACCGAGGTCCTCACCCACCTGATCACCCGCTCGCAGGCCGAGAAGCTGGAGGACAAGGTCCGCCAGGCGGTCCGGCTGGTCGAGGGCACCTACGGCATCGCCGTCCTGCACGCCGACTTCCCGGACCGGATCGTGGTGGCCCGCAACGGCTCCCCGGTCGTCCTCGGCATCGGCGAGAAGGAGATGTTCGTCGCCTCCGACATCGCCGCGCTGGTCACCCACACCCGCCAGATAGTGACCCTCGACGACGGCGAGATGGCCACCCTCAAGGCCGACGACTTCCGCACCTACACCACCGAGGGCACGCGCACCACCGCCGAGCCCACCACGGTGGAGTGGGAGGCCGAGTCGTACGACATGGGCGGCCACGACACCTACATGCACAAGGAGATCTTCGAGCAGGCCGACGCCGTGGACCGGGTGCTGCGCGGCCGGATCGACGACCGGTTCTCCACCGTGCACCTCGGCGGCCTCAACCTGGACGCCCGCGAGGCCCGGCGGATCCGCCGGGTGAAGATCCTCGGCTGCGGCACCTCGTACCACGCGGGCATGATCGGCGCCCAGATGATCGAGGAGCTGGCCCGCATCCCCGCCGACGCCGAGCCGGCCTCCGAGTTCCGCTACCGCAACGCGGTCGTGGACCCCGACACCCTGTACATCGCGGTCTCCCAGTCCGGTGAGACGTACGACGTCCTGGCCGCCGTACAGGAGCTGAAGCGCAAGGGCGCGCGGGTCCTCGGCGTGGTCAACGTGGTCGGCTCGGCGATCGCCCGCGAGGCCGACGGCGGCGTCTACGTGCACGCGGGCCCGGAGGTCTGCGTCGTCTCCACCAAGTGCTTCACCAACACCACGGTGGCCTTCGCCCTGCTCGCGCTGCACCTGGGCCGCACCCGCGACCTGTCGGTCCGCGACGGCAAGCGGATCATCGAGGGCCTGCGCAGGCTGCCCGGGCAGATCTCCGAGATCCTCAAGCAGGAGGAGGAGATCAAGCGGCTGGCGGAGAAGTACGCCGACGCCCGCTCGATGCTCTTCATCGGCCGCGTCCGGGGCTACCCGGTGGCCCGCGAGGCCTCCCTGAAGCTCAAGGAGGTCTCCTACATCCACGCCGAGGCCTACCCGGCCTCCGAGCTGAAGCACGGCCCGCTGGCCCTCATCGAGCCGGCCCTGCCCACGGTCGCGATCGTGCCCGACGACGACCTGCTGGAGAAGAACCGCGCGGCCCTGGAGGAGATCAAGGCCCGCGAGGGCAAGATCCTGGCGGTGGCCCACCAGCACCAGGAAAAGGCGGACCAGACCATCGTCGTCCCGAAGAACGAGGACGAGCTGGACCCGATCCTGATGGGCATCCCCCTCCAGCTCCTCGCCTACCACACGGCGAAGGCGCTCGGCCGGGACATCGACAAGCCGAGGAACCTCGCCAAGTCGGTGACGGTCGAGTAGGAATCCGCCCGGAACACAGAACGGACCCCCGCGTGCGCCACCGGACACGCGGGGGTCCTTCTCATGCCGCTCGACTTCGACCGGTGGCCGTCACCCCCCGGCCCGCGGCACGCCGGGACACCACTGTCGGCCAGTGCGCGAGCGCCGCCGTCGCCGCGTACCAGGCCACCGCCCCCGCGGCGACGGCCAGCCAGCCGCCGGCCCGCGCGAGCACGGAACTGCCGGCGAAGGCCGCGACGGCCAGCACCAGCATCGACAGGAACAGCAGCCCGTACAGCAGTCGGCCGAGGCCGTCCCGGCCGGTGAGCGTCAGGGTGAGGGCGACCAGGGCGAACAGCAGCAGGAAGAGCCCGGCGGCGTTGGCCGGTCCGCGGTCCGACACGGCCCAGGCGAACCACAGGGCACCGAGCGTGACATACCCCGCGCCGGAGGCGGCGGCACCGTCGTGCAGGGCCAGCAGGCCGACGAGGAAGAGGGTGACCCCGCCGACGTAGTGCGCGACGGTCACGGTGTCGGCGGCGTCCACTCCGTGGACGACGCCGGTCGTCCCGAGCCCGAACGCCAAGAGGGTGAGGGCGAGGGCCAGTCGGCCGGCCACGGCGGTGCTCACGTTTCCCGCTGAGACGTCGTTGTCCACGGCGGGCTCCCTTCGTGCAGGTGCGGTGGTGCGGTGCCCGGTATATGCCCCCCACCAGGGCGGGAACACCTGCTACGCGCCAGTAGTCCGCCTGTGCGCAAAGGGAGTTGAGGGGGCGTGGGATGCCCTAGGCCGTTTCTTTCAGATCATCGGATCGTTGGTCTGGGTGTGTCGTTGACTGACGCCCAG
>NZ_BAAASM010000064.1:0-13625 GCF_039532885.1 Streptomyces nogalater
CGGGTCGGTGCTGTGCGGAGAGGGCAGGATTCGAACCTGCGTGGGCCGGAGCCCGGCCGGGCTGAACGCCCGGCCCCCGTTAGGCCGCTACGGGTACCTCTCCTTCAAGCGGTACTGCGTTTTATCCGCCGTCCCGCTGTCGATGAATACTCTGCCCTCTGCCCCTGACACCTTCCTGACGCCTTTCTGACATTCGTGCTTCCTGGCCTGTGACCTGGGAGTTAATCCCTTGAACCGGGTGCCGGAGAGGTCGACCACCTACGTGAGCAGTTCATGATGTGAGAAAGGGGGGAATCATTCGGATGTGGGGAGGTTTTGCACGTGTCATTCGCTCACCGTGCTGCCCGTCCCCGTAACCGGACCCAAAGTCTCGATTGGCGACCCGCCGTGACCACCACGTCGGAGGAGTCTGGTCGTGGAAGGTTCACGGCACCGAAGACGTCTTGCCCCCATAGCCCAGGCGAAGGACCTGGCGGGCGCAGATTGTCGGAACCTGGGGGCCGGCGCTCAGGCGACGCTCGACGAGAAGGGTGGCATCGCAGGGTAGATCTGCAACTCACGCCGCAACTTCGTCCCCGTTCCCGAGAGCGCCTCGCTCACCGAGTTGAATGCGATGGCCGGCCAGTGGACCAGGAAGCAAGCACGGCGGCCGCGGGGCAGCTCCGCGATATAAGACGCCCCTGGATGAGGCAGACAGGGAGCGATGTCGGCTACTGCCGTGGATCCGTACTTGACCTGCGGAGCGGCCCGTGCAGTCTTGTCGGTGCTGTCCGAAGTTGTAGGCAGTCCTTCGTCGCGGCCCGATCGCATGGGTATCTCAGGCGCCTCTGGACTCCGGCGCACCACACGATCACGACCTCGGCAGGGTGACGGGACGGATCCGCCAGGCTTCGGGCTAGCAGGAGGACCGGGCCTCGATCAACCCCGGAGCCGCTCGGTACTGCACCGGGACGCTGTGAGGGTCTCTCGGTCAGAGTGAGAAGTGATCGCGCCAGATCCTTGGGCGCACTGAACGATTGGCGTTTTCGCTTGATCAGGTGTGGTGATCACTAGGTGGTTGAGAAGACCACTGCCGTATTGATCAGGGGGAGTTGAGTTGAGTCGACGGGCATGGCTGCATCGCATCCGGATCCAGGCGGTCATCCCCATGACGGTGAGCGTGCCGACAAAGGCTACCTATACGCCGCGAACCCGACGACGCCCGGTCGCAGGCGTTGACGGTGGCCGAGCATGCGGTCTGGTCGACCAAGACCTGCTGTCGAGTCGCTATGCAAGGTGGTACCAGGCCCTGCACTCCGTCAGCCGTTGATGGGACCGTCGACGCGAAACGGGGTGGTCGGTGGGTTTCCTTCGTCGCCGCCGCGGCGATCACTGGTCCGCGGGAGTAGCGCGATCTGGACGGCGACCCTTGGGTGTTACAGACCACTGTCACTAAACGTAATGTGTTGTTGACCTAAAGCGTGTCGGGTGAAACTATCGAGCATATGACCGGCAGTCGGTCAGTCGCTTGGTCGTTGGGCGCCGTGGACTCGGCCCTCCTTTGGCCGAGCGGCTCTGTCTGACCGCCAGAGTTCTGAGCGGGGGCTGGTGGCGAACTATGAGCGATGGCAAGGAGAACCCGCAGCCGATCGCTGGTCCGCTCGGAGCCGGGCCTGCCCGCTCCAGACACCGTGCCTGGGCGTAGGAACACGCGCAGCCACGTCCCCCTCGCAAGAGCCCCACGACGGTCCCCCCACCTACGGCCGTCCTCTTCCACCCACGGAGCAGTGATGCTGAAGTTCCAGATTTTGGGCGCCACCGCGATCCAGTCCTCCGGTTGCACGATCCGGCCCAAGGGCACGCTCCAGCGAGCCCTTCTGGCCACCCTTCTGGTGAGCGAAGGTCATCTGGTGTCCGTGGAGACACTCGTCGACGAGATCTGGGGTAGTGAGCCACCCGAAGGAGTTGAGAACGCCGTTCACGCGCACATAAGTCGCCTCAGGCGGAAGCTGGCGTCTCTGGAGAAGGCGGCCGGCGGCTCACAGTTGGTCACTCATCCCGGCGGATACCGCCTCGTTCTCGACGATGGGCAGTTGGATGCGCTCGTCTTCACGCAGGGGTATGAGCGCTTGAAGAGTGCGTCGGCCTCTCCGGGGAAAACCGCTGCGGAGTGCCAGCGTCTGCTGGCGCTGTGGAGCGGTGGCGTCTTCGGGGGCCCTGTCGGTGGACCGGTCTGCCAGGCCGCGGCTGCCCGCTATGAAGAAGCCCGCCTGGCGGTGCAGGAACGGCTCTTCGACTGCCAGTTGGACGACGGGCAGTATGACCGTGCTATCCCCGAGCTGCGCAAACTCCTGATCACGCATCCCTACCAGGAACGGCTTCATCAGCAGCTGATGGTCGCTCTCTACCGGGCCGGACGTCAGACCGAGGCCCTGCAGGTGTACCGCGATCTGCGGCGGAGATTGTCGGAGGAGCTGGGTCTGACGCCGTCACCCGCGATGCAGGGCTACGAACGGGCAGTGCTTGAGCAGGACCCTGTCCTCAACTGGAGTTCCGTGGTGGAGCTGACTGGTTCACAGCGCGCTCTGGTGCCTCCCCATGGCACCCGGCGCTGACCGTTCCTGAGCTCGGCCTCCGGATGGAGGAAGTGGGCTCCCGTCACCGACGCGGGGGATCACCGGCTCCGGGAGCCCACTTCCAGTTCGGCGCGTCTGGCGTTATGCCGAACGCACGGCTTGTGCGAGTGCGTCGCGATGCCCGGGGATGTGCCGGGTCGTCCGCATCTCGATCAGTTCTGACCAGGTGAGTACCGATTCACTGACGTACTCCCCGTTACGGTCGTGCATCCGCAGCGTGAGTTGTGCCTGGGCGTCCGCGGCGGAGAACCCTGCCAGGAGGGAGCGCAGTTCTGCCCAGTTGCGGCGGACGTTGTCGACGCGTTGCGCATGGGTGGTGCTGTGGATCATTTGCTTGATCCGGTCGGGATCCATCGAGGGCTGGTTGTCGACGGTGGCGGTGCGGCCGTCAGTCTGCTCGCGGGCCGCCGTGGCGATGATCCGGTCGGCCAGTGCGATGTGGCACAGTCGCCAGTCAACATCAGAACGCGTCGTTGCCGGCAGCGACGCCGTGTCGGTGATGGCCTCGGCCTGGGCGATCAGACTGTCGTATACAGAGGCGAGTGCGGTGACATCCATGGGTGGTCCGTTGTTCGGTGAAGAGATGACGGGCTGGGATTCTGGGTGGGTCGCTTAGGTGAGCTCGCGTCGCTTGCGGGCCAGTGCCAGCGTGTCCAGCAGACACAGGGCGGCTACGACCGCGGCGAAGAGCTGAACGGCCGTCAGCAGACCGGTCACCGTGGCCAGGAAGCCGACACCGATGACGGGGACGCCCACACCGAGGTAGATGACGACGTAGAAGCTGGAGAGGACGTCCGCGTGCCGCTCCTTGGGCGCGACACGGTTGATCTCGGTGATGCCGCCGAGGAAGGCCAGCCCCTGCCCGACGCCGCCGATGACGGTGGCGGCCAGCAACAGGGCCAGCGAGCCGACACCGCCGGCCACGGCCAGCAGCACCAGGCCGACGGCCAGGAGGACCAGGCCGGTGATCTGAATGGCGAGCGGCTGGCGGCCCGATGCCGCGATCTGCGCGATCACAGAGCAGGCGAGCATGAGCGCGACGGCGCCGCCGGCGAGGGCGAGATTGGAGCTCCCGGACAGCTTGGTGACGTAGGTCGGTACCAGGCTCAGGAACAGCCCGATCACGGAGAAGGCCAGGAAGCTGGCCGTACCGCTGGAGACGAACACGCCGCGCATCGTGGCCGGGATGGAGGGACGGCGCGGGCGCCACTTGGTGGCGGGCCGGGACGTCGGGAGGGTGGCCATGGCGATGGCCGCAGGCACCAGCAGCACGATCTCCACGACGAAGGGCAGGACGTAGGGCGACGGCGCGTACTCGGCGAGCAGCCCCGCGATCAGCGGGCCCGCCCCCAGCCCGCCCACGGAGGCGACGGTCGATACCAGTGCAGCCCGGCGCCGGTCGCCGCTGGGCTCTAGTTCGCTCAGCGCCGCGGTAAGTGCGCCGGACGCGGCGCCCACGGCCAGGCCTTGCAGCAGGCGGGCGACGAAGAGCCAGCCGACGTTGTCGGCGAGGGCGAACACCAGGGAGCCGACCGCGGCCAGCAGCACGGCCGGCAGCAGAACCTTGCGGCGCCCGATGGAGTCGGAGAGGGGCCCGGCGATCAGGAGGGAGGGGATCAGCGAGGCTACGTACACCGCGAAGATCAATGTGACCACAAGGGGGGAGAACCCGAACTTGTGTTCGTATCCGCGGTACAGGGGGGTGGGCAGGTTCGTGCCGGTGAGCAGGAAGAGCAGTGTGTAGGCGGTCGCCCAGAAACGGGCCGGGCTTCCCGTTGCGGTCTTGGGGCTGACGGGAGCCGCCAGTGGTTCCGTCGTCATCTCGTCCTCGGAGTTGTCGCAGGTTGGTTCGCCGGGGCAGGATCTCAAACCGTGACCGACGGTCAGTCAAGCAAATGGCCGACGGTCAGTCAAGCGCTGACCGACCGCCGGTCAGGTAGGATGAGGCTTAAATGTTCCTCTGAACGGAGGTGGGCATGCCGGCGAAAACACGGCGGAAGCGGGTCACCAAGAGCCCCGACGACCGTAGGGACGACATCCTGAGCGCGGCTGAGCGCGTGTTCGGTACCACGGGATTCGAGCGCGCCACCATCTCCGAACTCGCCGAAGCGGCCGAGATCGGCAAAGGCACCTTCTACCTGTACTTCGAGTCAAAGGATCACTTGCTCGGAGCCCTGTGGGAACGCTACGTCGACGCCATCGTCTCCACCGCGCAGGAGATCCTCGCGGAACGCGATGCCTGGTGGCCCACCATCGACCGGGTGATGAGTGCCTTGATCGGGCATGCCGTGAAGAACGCCGAACTGCACCGGATCGTCTACGGCTCCGCCAACGCCAAAGCCCTCGAACTGTGCCGGCAGGCCAACCAGCGAGCCATCGACCTGATGTGCGACTTCGTCGAGCAGGGCACACACGCCGGCGCGTTCCAGGCGCTCGACACGCGCCTCGCCTTCCGTATGGCATACCACGCGGCCGACGGCCTGCTGGACGACCTCATCGCCCAAAGCGACGACGGCATAGATGAGCCGCGTGTAATCGCCTTGGTCTTGGAGCTGATGCACCGCGCACTGGGTGACCACACCTATGCGGCCACTCCCGCACCGGCCTGAGGAGACAACGGCGCCGTGTGCCAGCCCAGGCTGGCACACGGCGCCGCGGCCGTTCCGCGGTGGTCAGCTCCCGCCGCCGTCCTCGGAGCGGGGGCCGGAAGCCGGAGCGCTCAAGGCGCCGGCATAGGTTCCGTCGGGGTCCGGGCGGCCGAGGGCATCGATCACCCCGGCCCAGGCCTCCCCCTCCAGTGCACCAGCGTTGGTGAAGGCTCCGGGCTGGCGCAGATCGCGCACGAGCTCATCCACGAGTTCCCGAGTGAGGTGGGGAACGGCGTAGAGATGTACGTAGGTCCGTTGCTCGTTGTCTTCGTAGACCGTCTCACACGACAGCGAGTACTTGCGGACGATGTCTGCACATGGCTGACGGAAGCGCACCGTGAGGGACTGCGGGCTGCGGGCGACCCACAGATCCATGCCGAGTTTGTCCTGCAAGGTCAGCAACCGGTCGTGGGCGTAGCCGGCCAGCCGGTCGCAGTCGGCGGCCAGGCGCACCAGATCGTCATACGAATGCCGGGACAGGTAGTCCCACAGCAGCAGTGACGAGAAGCCGTTGCGGGAGCCCGCGAAGGTGGTGTCGGCCGCCCCGATGTACTCGGACGACTTCGGCGGGGTCATCTGCAGCCCGGTCCGTGTCATGTAGACACCGCATGCCCACGGTGTTCCCATCCACTTGTGGCCGCTCATGGTCAGCGAGTGCACCTCCGGGAGCCGGAAGTCGAAAACGGGCGGCGCCTCCTCGACCATGCCGGCATCCCGGGCCATCTGCAGGTAGGGAGCGTAGCCCGCCCCCAGGGCGGCATCGATGTGGATCCAGAAGCCGCTGCGCTCGTCGAAGTCACTGTCCTTACTGCGGTCGTGGTATACCCGCCGCCGATCCAGACCGTATTCCGTGCAGATGTCCCGCACGGCCTGTGCCACGGCCGGGACGTCGTCGTAGGCGCCCTTGAACGTTGACCCGTAGTTGAGGCTGACCAGTATCGGGTAGCCCTTGCTGGCGAAGAAGCGGACCAACGAGGCGAGTTTGTCGACATCGATGGCACCGTCAACCGAGGGCACTTCGGTCGGCCACGGAGTGCCGGGGCCCAGCGGGTTCTCGTCCGGATACCGACTGCTGCCGATGCTGTGGAAGGTGTCGATGCCCAGAACCCGCACGGCCTTCGTGAGCGAGTAGTGCGTGTCCTGCGAGAAGAACGCCACCGGCTCGTAGGCATGCGGACTCTGCCCTTCGTGTCGCAGCGCTTGCGTGTAGACGACCGAGGCCTTGTCGCCGCCGGCCTCCCGGTGCTGGCGCCGCAGCAGCTTGCCCGACAGATAGTCCCGTGCGTTCCACAACCCGTACAGGTTGCCTTCGCTGGAGCCCATGGTCAGCACGTAACCCCAGTACGTTTCCGGATCGCTTGCGTCATGGGGCCACTTGGCGTTCCACAGGGAGGCGAAGTAGTCGAGAACGGCTCGCTCAAGGACCTTGGAGTTCAGCGTGTAGGAGCTGGACTCATAGGGATCGCCGACGTTGTTCAGATGCCGGTTGAGATAGTGACTGAGGTGCTGGTAGTCGAGGTCGCTGGTGACCTGGTATCCCGCGAAGTTGCGGGTCTGGGCGTCTACGTAGCGGCGGAAGAGGCTCTCGGCCTCTGCGTACTGCTGCTCGTCCATTCCGTCCGGGGGGATCTGGACCTTGGAGAAGGGGATCTCCGGGATGTCCATGTAGACCTCACGCGGATCACTGGACGGCGCGGTGACGCGCGGCACGCCATCCACCGCCCGCAGCCTGCTGAAGGCCTTCTGCCATGGCGTGTCCTCGGGCCCGAAGGGGAGGTCCGGCCCGGAAGAAGCGGAGGAAGTTGACACGATGATGTCCTTTCGCAGCAAAACGGCTCGGGGACGTGAGATGCCTCGCGCAGGTGCCCTCAAGCGGTGGGGGTGCGCTCCCACCCGCCCGGGGAATCGGCCTCGGCATCCGAGACCGGGGACGAGCCCGTCGTGACGGGCCCCAACGCGGCGGCGGGTTCCCCGGAGGTACGGCCCAGCCGCTGATAGCGATGGGGAGCGACGACGCACATGCGCCAGGCCTGGGCGAATCCGATGACCCAGGCTCCCACCAGGACCCAGGGAAGCGAGGTGACCACGGGGTTCGACGTGCCGGTCAAGACACCGAAGTTCCGCACCACGAGCACGGTCGCGATGATCAGCCCGACGGCCCCTAGCACGGGGGCCACGGCGGTGTTCCACCAGTGCCGCGGCCGGTGCCGGAAGTATCCGAGTACGGCCACTGACGCGAGGGCCTGAAGGACGATCACTCCCAGCGTGCCGAGGCCGACCATGCTCGTCGACATGTTCACGTACGGGTCCAGGCCGGCAGCGGCGTAGACGAGGACGACTCCTGAACTGATGGCCGTCTGCACCAGGCTTGCCCTGTGCACTGAGGCATGACGCGGATGCACGCGGTGGAGCCAGCCAGGCAGGACCCGGTCACCGCCCAGTGCGTACATGTACCGGTTCGCCGCGTTGTGCAGGGCCAGCCAGCTGGCCAGGAGGCTGGTGCACAACAGCAGTTGCATGACGGTGGTGGCTGCCGGGCCAAGGTAGGAGTCGCCGAGTCCGAAATACAGGTCCCCCAAATGGTGCATGGCTTCTTGCTGAACCCGGGCCGGCCCCACGGCACCGACGGTGACCCAGCTGGTGAATGCGTAGAAAGCCGAGACGACCAGTACGGCGATGACCGTCGCCCGCGGCACGCTCCGGCCCGGGTTCTTGGCTTCCTCGCCGTACAGGCTGGCGGATTCGAAGCCGATAAAGGAGGCGAATGCGAACATCACGGACACCCCGATGCCGGGAGCGAGCATGGAGTGCGGGCTGAAGGACGCCCCGGGGAGAGCGGCGAAACCGTGGCGGATCAATATCGACAGGTCCAGGGCCAATAGGATGACGATCTCGCACACCATGAGTACGGCCAGCACCCGCGCGCTCAGTTCAGCATCGCGGTACCCCATCGTGCCGACGAACAGCAGGCCGGCCGCCGCCCAGCCCGCCCAGTGCAGGTGGAGCCCGTGGTCGGCAGCCACCGACTGGGTGAAGTAGGCGAACGCTCCCAGGACGCCGATCGTGACCGCGTTGTAGGAGACGACCGCGATAAGGCCGGATCCCACTGCGGGACGGCGGCCCAGGCCGTGGGCGATGTGACTGTAGAAACCGCCGCTGCCGGAGATTTCCCGGCTGATCGCGGCGTAGCCGGAGGTGAAGCACAAAAGCGTGAGTCCGGCGAAGGCGAACATCACCGGCACCCCAGGGCCGATACCCAGCGAGAAGGACAGCGGCACGGTGAAGACCATCGCGGCCAGGGGAGCAGCCGCGGCGATGACGATGAACACGATCTTCGACGTGGTGAGCGTGCGTACAAAAGTGCCGCTCGACCGGTCGGAGGACGTGCTGGCCATGAGTGATTCTCCTGAGGAGCAATGGAGTGCGGCAGCCGTGAGACGCGGCTGCCGCGGTCCGACATCAGGTCAGGCGCAGGATCTCCACGGCCTCCTCCAGGCCCATGTAGGCCAGGCGGGCGGCGGCCATCTTGTCCGTCCAGCGCTCGGCTGTGGCGTAGCGCTCTTCCGCGGTGGTCTCCAGCAGCCGCTGCCCGGGCCACACCTCGTAGTCACCGATGATGTCGGCGTGCTGGTGCATGCCTTCCTGGAAGAGGTGCTCGCGCTCCAGGATGTACTTCTTGTCGGGGATCTCGTCCCACAGCTTGCGACCCCGCTTGATGATGTCCATCAGCCGGGGCCGGTAGTCGGGCTTGGCCAGCAGGTGCTCGCGCACGATGGAGCTGCCGACGGTGAGATGGCGGATCTCGTCGATCGCGGCTCCGCGGGCGATGGCGCTGGCCGCAGGATCGATCAGGCTCCACTTGCGTTCGCTGAGCTCCGCGGCCGGCGCCAGGACGCCCTCGATGATGATGGTGAACACCGCCACACCACCGATGAAGTCGCCTTCGTCGCGTACTGCCTGCAGGGCGAAGCCCAGGATCGGGTCGAGGACGTCCCGCTTGTAGTCCGTCGACAGCCCGGCGATCGTGGAGTGCAGGTCGTCGGCGGGTACCCCCATCTCGACGAGGTGGTTGCGGAACACCATCGAGTGCCGGGCTTCGTCCATGAGCTGTGTGGCGAAGAAGTCCATCTCCGCTGTCCCGGTGGCGTGGGCTACGTAGTACGCCAGCACCCGGGTGCCCTGTTCCTCGGCCACCGATCGGCAGCCCAGCTCAAGGATCTGGGCATCCCGCAGAGGGCCGTCCGTGCGCATGTGCTCCGGGGTGACTTCTGCCTCGGTGTGCCCGGTCCTGGCCCGGTCCCGCAGAGTTCCCTGGGCGACGCTGCTGAACCAGTAGGCCAGGTCGCAGTGCTTCGCGGACAGGTCCAGGTTCATCGCTCCGTCGAGCAGCCCGGGCGCCTGGTCCCAGTCAGTCTCGGGGGGAAGGGAATGGGTCATGTCGGCTCTACCTTTCAGGAGTTGCCTAGAAGGAGGTACTACTCAAGGGAGGTGACAGCGCTGGGTTGGTCACGGCTTACGCGCACAACGCCGCGGAACTCGACGTCATGTAGCCGGCCGTTGAAGTTGACCAGTGGCCTGCCGTTCCGTCCCCGGCCGTCGAGAACCTCGGCGACCAGCAGATCGTCGCTGGCTCCTAGGGGGATCAGGTCCGTTAGCCGGCAGTGAAGCTGGGCGAGAGCGTCCTCCAGGACGGGCATCCCGGCTTTCGGATGCGCTGTCCACCGGACGTAATCGAACTGGCGCCACCCCCGCGGCCGTTCCGGGTTGGCAAACCAGTCAGCCACAGCCGACTGTCGGGAGGACAGAACGTTGAGGGCGAACACGCGCCTTTGGCGGATCAGCCCTGTCAGATACGAACCGCGTCGCAGGCTGACACCGATGCGCAGCGGCTGTTGCGACAGTACGCTGACGGTGCTGACAGTCGCCCCGTGTGCCACCTCGCCGTCCTGGGCCGTCACCACCGCGACGCCCGTGGGCAGCTGGCGGGTGAGGCCTCGCAGCTCGCGCAGCCGCTGTTCGTCGGCTGCCTCATGGCCGGTGGCAGCCGCCGAGGGGGTCATCGCTGGGATCCGACGGCGGGCGCGGCCGTCGCTGACGACGATGCCTGCTTTCCGAACAGCCCCTGGGAGAGGCGGGCGAAGTCCTCATTGACCACGGGCTCGAACGGCAGGGCGAAAGGCTTCAGGAAATTGCCGAACACTCCGCGGTCGGCGCACAAGTGGATGGGAATGACCAGCAGGGCCCACTCCGGGCCGCTGATCCAGATCCATAGCCCTATCACGACACCCTGGGTGATCAGGCTGTGCATGGTGTTGTAGAGGACGTAGTACGCCTTGTGGATCCGGTGATCCGGGCTTCGCCGATAGGCGATCGCCCCGGGGATATACCCGATCAGGTCGATGTACACGAACAGCAGGACCGCCGGCAGCCAACGGACCTCCCCGATGTGCGTGAAGAAGAGGACGAGCGACACACCGAGGCCGGCGAGGTACTCGCCGCGGTGCAGACGCGTCGTGGTGGGCGATTCGAACGAGTTGAGCTGATCCATGGTTGAGCTACCCCTTGGTCTACGTCAGATCTCCAAAGGACCGCCGCTGAAGTACTCGACCAAGTGGGGCGAGGAACTCGTGCGGCCGGGAGGGTGGAAGGCCAGCGGATGCAGCGCGGACGACAGGTAGGCGAGTTCCGGCGACTTGATGAACGCGATTCCGCCGAGCAACTCGATGGCCTGGTCGGAAATCGCGGCCAGGGTCTTCTGCACGGCGAACCGGGCGGTCAGGGCGGCAGCGACGGCTTCCTCTCCGAACACACCGTCACGCACTGCGCGGGCCACGCCCTCTGTCAGCCCGACTGCGGATTCCAACTGGATGCCGAGGGCAGCCCGGTCGGTCACCGAGCCGCGGTCCCGCTCCATCACCAACTCCGTCAGTGCGCTGGCGGCGCCTACGTAGGCAGAGGTGATGAGCAGCTCGAACCATACGAAGGTCGCGGTCTGCAGGTCGTCGAGTCGGCCGGGGTCGTCCGGCGTGCCGCGGATGATCAGCTTCTCGGGGACATGGACATCCTTCAGGCGGACCTCATTGCTCTGCGAGCCGGCCAGTACAGGGCTTTCCCAGAACGGGTGTACGGAGATGCCCGGCGAGTCAGCCATGATCAGAGGCACAGCAAGCGACTGCTGTCCGGTCTCGTCGGGGAGGATCACGCTCGCGGTGAGGATATCCATCGAACGGGACAGGCTGCAGGGCTTCTTCGACCCGTTGAGGATGAAGCCGTCGTCGACGGGCGTAGCCTTCACCGAGGGATTCAGGATGTCCTGCTGAGTCCTGCCCTCGGCCCACCCCGAGGCCAGGAGCATGCCCTCTGGCGCCACGCGAGCGAGCAGTTTCTTCTGCTCGTCGGTGGGCGGGATCACGCGGTCCGTGAGCGCGAAGAGCATCGCAGCAGTGAAGTTGTGCATGGTGGCAGCAGCCGCCAGCGAAGGGGAGCAAGCGCCCAGGGCCCGAGTCACCCGCACGGCATCCAGGGCGTCGGCTCCGTGCCCCCCGTACGCGGAGGGAACGAGCAGGCCTGCCCCACCATGTGCCCGGAAGATGTCGAGCACTGGGCTGCCTTCCGCCTCCCGCTCCAGGAGGGGAAGTTCCTCCAGCGCCTTGATCAGCCCGGGGTGGAGGCGCTCGCACGTATCACGGGCCGCATCGAGAGAACGCATTCTGGGTCAACCTCCAGCGTCCGTCGGACAAGACAGCTCCCAGGCATAAGGCACAGGAAGCAGATAAGGGACCGTGCGGAAGCGGGCACAGAACTAGCCGCGCTTATCGGCACGTGCCGTCAGTGTTGCATGCCTCCCTGACGTTCACCTGACACCGCGAAAAAGCGCACGTGAGGAAGGTTCTTCTGACAGGTTCGTGATAACTGCCTGACATCTCTGCTGTGCAGGCGCTCCCGGGGATTGCGTACTCGATCGAAGCGCAGCACGATATGCACCGGTGTGCCTGGCGCACTGCATGCGATCGGGCTCAGCTATGGACGGTAAAACCCGAAGAGCGACAGGCGAGGAGTCTTCCAGGATGAGCGATCAGGCGGTTATGCAGAGTACTTCGAACGTCTCCGTCGAGTATGTACTGAGCGCGATACGAGAATTCAGTGCATCGGAGAACCCGAGTTCCTTCCTCGCGGTGAACGAAGGCAACTCGTACTTTGCCCTTCCGGGCCGTCCGGGAGTCATCGTCTACCGGCCGGCGGGGGAGTACCTGATCCAATTCGCTGGACCCTTCGCCCCTGACGACTCCTACCTGGATCTCGCCCGGGCGTTCACCGAATACGCCCGGGCCGACAACCGCAAGCTCGCCATCATCCAGCTGCAGAAGCGGGACGCGGAGATCTACGCCCGCGAAGGCTTCACCGTCAACCAGGTCGGCGCCTCCTACGCCGTTGACCTGACCACCTTCACGCTGGCCGGATCCCGCTACATGCAACTGCGCAACAAGATCTCCAGGGCGCTGCGTAGCGGCTTGACCATCATCGAAGCCGACTACGAGAAGTGGCAGGAGGGGGTCCGCAACATCAACACAAAGTGGCTCCCCCTCAAGGGCGAGGCCGCCCGTCCACTCGAATACCTGGTGGGGCAGACCGGCGGCGAGATGCAAAAGCACCGCCGGCTGTTCATCGGACATATCGACGGCGAGGCTGTCGGCTATGTCTCCTACTCCCCGGTCTACGGCAGCAACCCCGGCTGGATGCACGACCTGAGCCGCCGGCTCCCCGACAGTCCTGCGGGCGTCATGGAAGCCATCAACAAAGCGGCGATCGATGTGTTCCGAGACGAGAAGGTTCCCTGGCTCCATTTCGGGTTCACGCCGTTCACCAGCCTGAGCGATGAGCGAGAAGTTCCCGGTCACAGCCTGGGATTCAAGTGGCTCATGCACTACTTGTGGGAGAACCAGGTAGTCTACCCGGCCTCGTCCCAGCTGGCGTACAAGCAAAAGTGGAATCAGAGCCTCGTACTCACCGAGTACGCCGCATTCCCCGGGAAGGCGAGTGCCGAAGGGTTCGTCAATATCTGGCGGGCCGCGAACGCCATGTAACAAACCCGCGAAAGGAATGGTGTAAAAATGTCCACCCAGCAGAATCCTGCCAGCGCGATCGAAGAGACGAAGGAACGCCTCGCGACGTTGTTCGTCCAGCTGTGCGGGAACCCGGACGACCACGCGATCGCACAGGGCGCTGACGACGCTCTGCACCAACTCGATTCTCTCCTCGCGGGCGCGCACAGCGATGCGTCCTAGGGGAGGGGGACCAGATGACCGAGCAGGCCACCGGGGCCCACCATCCGCAGCCGCGGCCCCGTTCCGGAGGACAGCAG
>NZ_BAAASM010000065.1:0-68765 GCF_039532885.1 Streptomyces nogalater
CTGGGCGTCAGTCAACGACACACCCAGACCAACGATCCGATGATCTGAAAGAAACGGCCTAGCCGGTAACTCGAAACGGCGGCCGGCGGGACGGGTGCGTCCGCGGAGCGACGCACGCTGCGGCATCGCGGAAGTCCGGCGGACGGTGCGGTCGCGGACGGACGGCGGACACTGGCCCGCGCCCGGTCTACCGCGGCCCGGCCGCCTACGCCTCCGACGGGCCGGACGCCTGTCCGGTCTGGTGGCGGGGGTCGTCGGTACGCAAGGGCGGGACGGTCGGTACCTCGGCGGCGTTCGCCAGGTCCTCTACGGTCAGCCGGAACGCCTGCGGGTAGGCGGCGCGCCGTGTGCGCCGGTCCGGTTCGCTGGTCCGCCACGTGTAGAGGCAGCGCGCGCACTGCACGACGTCCCAGACACCGGGGACGGGCGAGGAGTGCAGGACCCTGACGCTCTCGTGGGCACAGCGGGGGCAACAGTCGGTCATGGGGGGAGTGCCTTCCTTGGTACGGGGCCGGGTGGGCGTCTGAAGACGGGTGTCAGGCGCGGGCCTGGGACAGCAGGTGCTGGAGTTTTGCCGTCCAGTCCTTCGTCTCGGGGAGGTCCTTGGTCGGGGTCGAGAAGTTGCCGCGCGCGTCGGGATGCACGGGCGTGGTGGCGTCGATGATCATCTTGCTGGTCAGGCCCGCCGGCTGGGCGGCCGGTGCCAGCTCCACCACGGAGAGGTTGGGCAGGACCACGACATCGTCGGCCGGGTTGACCTTCGACGACATCGCCCACATGACCTGCGGCAGGTCGAAGGGGTCCACGTCCTCGTCGACGACGATGACGGTGGTGATGTAGCCGAGGCCGTGCGGGGTCGTCATGGCGCGCATGGCCACGGCCTTGGCGAATCCGCCGTACCGCTTCCTGGTGGAGATCACGGCCAGCAGCCCGTGCGTGTACATGGCGTTGACGGCCTGGACCTCGGGGAACTCGGCGCGCAGTTGCTTGAGCAGCGGGACACAGGTGTTGGGGCCCACGAGGTAGTCGCACTCGGTCCACGGCATGCCCAGGTACAGGGATTCGAAGACCGGGTTCGTGCGGTAGGAGATTCGGTCGATGCGGACGACGGGCATGCGGCGGCCGCCGGAGTAGTGCCCGGTGAACTCGCCGAAGGGGCCCTCGATCTGCCGCTTGCGGCCCTCGATGACGCCTTCGATGACGACCTCCGAGCCCCAGGGCACGTCGAAGCCGGTGAGAGGGGCGGTGGCGATCGGGGCGGGCGCGCCGCGCAGGGCGCCGGCCATCTCGTACTCGCTCTGGTCGTATCCCATGGGCATCCCGGCCACAATCGCCATCACCGGGTCGTTGCCGAGGGTGATGGCGATGGGGAGGTCCTCGCCGTTCTCCTCCGCCGTGCGCAGGTGGAGCGCGATGTCGTGCACGGGGACGGGCTGTATCGCGAGCCGGTTCTTGTCGACGACCTGCAGACGGTAGGTCCCGACGTTCTGCTTGCCGAAGTGGCCGGGGTCCGCCGGGTCGCGGGAGACGACGGCTGCCTTGTCGAGGTAGAAGCCGCCGTCGCCGTCGTTGAGACGGAACAGGGGAAGGATCGAGAACAGGTCGACGTCGTCGCCTTCCTGTGTGTTCTCCCGCCACGGGGCGTCCTCGCGCCGCTCGGGAGTGACGGGGAAGGCGTCCCAGCGCCGGGCGAACTCCTCCACCTGCTCCTTGACCGGGGTGTGCTTGGGCAGGCCGAGGGCGAGGGCGTGGTTGGCCCAGGAGCCGTGGACGTTCAGGGCGATGCGGGCGTCGGTGAAGCCCTTGACGTCGTCGAACCACAGGGCGGGTGCGCCTTCGCCGATACGGCCGGCGGCGTTGGCCGCCGCGGCCAGGTCCGGCTCGGGAAGGACTTCCTCGGTGATGCGCAGCAGCTGGCCTTCCTTCTCCAGCGTGCTGAGGAAACTGCGCAGGTCGTCATAAGCCATGGGTGCTCCGTGGAAACCGAAAAGGGGGTGGGTGGGGGGATGAAGGGCCGCCTGGGTGCAAGGGCCCCGGGACGAGGGGCAGGGAGCCGGCCGCGGTGGGCCGGGCCAGGAAGCCGACTGGAACCGGGGAGGGTCAGAGAGGCCGGCCACACCAGGCCAGGGGCAGGGAGCCCGACACAGCAGGCGGGGCCAGGGAGCCGTCGGCCGCGGCGACCGGTGGGTCAGGACGCCGTCGGCCGCGGCGACCGGGGTCGGGACGCCGTCAGCCGCAGCAGGCGGCGGTCAAGACGCCGTCAGCCGCAGCAGGCGGCGTCAGGAGGCCGGCCGTACCGTACGGGCGGCGCGCATGCCCTCCCATCTCTTGGCGGCGGGGGCGGGCAGGTCGAACTGGTCGAGGGTCCGGGCCACGATGTGGTCGACGATGTCGTCCACCGACTGCGGGTGGTTGTAGAAGGCGGGCATGGGCGGTACCAACCGCACCCCCATCCGGCAGAGCGCGAGCATGTTCTCCAGATGGATTTCGCTCAGCGGTGTCTCGCGCGGAACGAGGACGAGCCTGCGGCGCTCCTTGAGGATCACGTCGGCGGCGCGAGTGACCAGGCTGTCGGCGTATCCGGCGCGGATGGCGGCGAGGGTCTTCATCGAGCACGGCATGATCACCATGCCGTCGGTACGAAACGACCCGGAGGAGATGGCGGCGCCCTGGTCCTCCGGCCGGTGCACGACGTCGGCCAGGTCACCGACCTCGCTCACGGACAGGCCCGTCTCCAGCTCGATCGTCGTACGCGCCCACCGGCTGAGGACCAGATGCGTCTCCACGTCCGGCAGCCGGGCCAGCACCTGGAGGAACCGGACACCGAACACGGCTCCGGTGGCTCCGGTCATCCCCACGACCAGTCTCATACCGGCCTCCTTTCCGCACGTACCCGCGCTGATCTGCCCTTACGTCCTCACGCTAGGAGCCCGGTGACAGGTGCCGACGGTAGACTCGGGACTCACCATGGGGAAAAACGGACAGGATGCGCAGCGGTCGGTCATCCGGGACCTCACCCTGCGGCGTACGGCCGGTTCCCCGCCGGGACTGGAGCTGGTCGAGTTGGCGGGACTGGCCGAGCGCGCCCGCCGGCACGGCAACGATCCGTACGCGTCGCTGCGCCCGGCCTTCCACCAGCTCGTCGCCGTGCGGCCGGGCAGCCGCCTGACGGTCTCGGTGGACTTCACCCGCTACGAGCTGTCCGGCGGCGCCTGGCTGTGGATCCGCCCTGGGCAGGTACAGCGCTGGGGCACGGACCTCACACAGGCCGAGGGCTTGGTGATCGCCTTCCCCCCGGGTTTCCCTGACACCGAGACGGCCGCCGCCTCGGTCGCCGGCCTGGCGACGGCCCAAGCGCCCCTCCGACCGGACGCCCCACACGCGGAAGGCCTGCGCCGGGCACTGGAGCACCTACGATACGAGTACCAGGCCATGACGGAGCTGCCCCTGGAATCCCACCTGCAGGTCCTGCGTCATCTGCTGGCGGTCCTGCTGGTGCGCCTGGCCAGGGCGTACGGGCCCGAGCCCGGCAGGCCGGCCGCGAACGAGACGTTCCGCCGTTTCCACGCGGCCGTGGAACGCGACTTCGCGGTCACCCGCAGGGTGGAGGACTACGCGGCGGCACTGGGTTACAGTCGCCGCACGCTCACCCGGGCCACGCAAACCGCCATCGGCATGCCGGCCAAACGCTATATCGACGAACGCGTGGTACTGGAAGCCAAACGGGAACTCGCCCACGGCTCGCTGACCGTCAGCGCCCTCGCCACACGCCTCGGCTTCGCCGACGCCAGCGACTTCACCACGTTCTTCCGGCAGCGGACGGGCACCACACCGACAGCCTTCCGGGCAACAGCCCGCGGTACATAACGGCATGGCGCAATACGGCGGCTGCACTACGGCATGACCGCACGACCGCACGGCTGCGGCCGCATGACCCACGGCCCGCGGCGTCCCGGGCCGCGCCCCGACAGGGCGACAGGGCCGACAGGGCCGAGCGGGTAAGACCTGACCACGTCCGGGTGAAGACGGCCGGAAGCCCTCTGTCGGCGCCGCGCCCGAAGGGATGCACTGGTACCAGCAGCCTCACCCAACCCACCGCCCCGTCAACCCCCCACCGCCCACCGCACAACCCCCTGCCGGCGACCACCGCCCTGCGCCATCCTGGGCCACCCGCCCTCGCCCGTCCCCGCACTCGCGGTCCGGCCGCCACGGGGCTGCCGCCGCGGGGACCGGCCGCCGCGGGGACCAGGACCGGTCAAGAAGAGGTGACGCAGTAATGAACACGGCACGGCAATCCGCCGCCCGGTTGATCGACGAAAGTCTGGGCTTCCTGTTCCCCGCGGCGCTGCGCGCTGCCGCCGCCGTGAGGGTGGCCGACCACATGACGGACGGAGACGAGAGCGTCGAGCGGCTCGCCGAAGCGACCGGGACCGACGCCCGCAACCTCGGGCGAGTCCTGCGGCTGCTCGCCACGCGCGACGTGGTCGAGGAAACGACCACGGGACGTTTCCGGCTGACCGACACCGGTCAGGCGCTGCGCTCGGACGCCCCTCATTCCGCCCGTGCCGCGATCCTGATGCTCACCGACGCCACCATGTGGCGCCCCGCCGGGGAGATGCACCGCTGCCTGACCGACGGCGGATCCGCCTTCCCGGGCATCTTCGAAACGACGTTCTTCGACTACTTCGCGCGCGACGCGGAAACCGCCGCCGTCTTCCACGTCGGCATGGCCGCCATGTCGGATTACGAAAACGAACCCATCGCCCAGGCCTACGACTTTCCCCCCACGGGCACCGTCGTCGACGTCGGCGGCGGCCACGGCGGCCTGCTCCTCGAAGTGCTCCGCCGACAGCCCGGCCTGCACGGAGTCCTCCACGACCAGGCCCACGTCCTGGCCGACCACCGGCTGGGCGACCACGACGGCATCGCCGGCCGATGGTCCACGGCCGACGGCGACTTCTTCTCCGCCATCCCGCCGGGGGACGTCTACCTCATCAAGCGCATCCTCCACGACTGGAACGACGAGCAGTCCGCCGCCATCCTGCGCAACTGCCGGCAGGCCATGGCACCCGGCGGCCGCATCCTCGTCATCGACGCCGTCGTGCCGCCCGGCAACCTGCCCCACCAGTCCAAAACCCTCGACCTGATGATGATGTCCTCCCTCGTGGGACGCGAACGCACCGAAGGGGACTTCGTCCAGCTCTTCAAAGACGCAGGGCTGCGCCTACAGCGGATCGTGCCGACACCGACCGTGCTGTCCATCGTCGAGGCCGTAAGCGCTGACTAGGAGGAACGGAGAGCGGAGACGCCCCGTCGCACGAACGCCGGGGACTTGTCACCGTGCTGCCGACATCCGGCGGTGCTGTGCGTGACTGGGTAAATGACGGCGATGGTGGCTTGAAGTAGAGCATGATCTGCCGGGTGAAGAGGGACGCGGGTACGGACGTGAGCGTGGATGGCGCCGATGTGTGGCACGAGCGGCTGGGGTGGGCGTTCGGGCTGATAGCAAGCGATCCGGCGGAACGTGCTGCGGCGCTTGTCCGTCTGGCTGACGCCGAGAGGAACACCCAGGAGGCTCTGGAGCGGTACAACAGGGCATGGCGTCGCAGGTATTCGCTGGGGCGGCAGGCGGCGCACAGGAACTACCTGAAGGCCCTGAGGTGTTCGCTGCCAGGTGGGTTGTTGGACCGGCCGGCCGGTCCCGGCATCAGCACATGGCCGGGTCTTCCCTACGTGCTGTGCTTCCTGGAGTGGGAGGCGAGGTATCCGCAGGAGTGGACACGGTATGCCAAGTCATGGGGCACGAAGGAGCGCCTCATTCGGGACATGGCTGCCGCTCACCACGATGAGACGGTCAGAAGCAAGCTTGTGGAACTGGTCGAGACCGTCGTCCAGCGGCCCTACCGCTGCAAGGACCGCGAGTACGTGCGCGTGGCCCGGGCCGTGGACGGTGAGGACCTGCGCGGCAGGCTGGAAAGAGTCGCCTGTTCGGACAACCCATGGGCGCGGCGTCATGCCGGATACGTTCTCTGGCTCCTCGACCGCCCCGAGCTGCCCAACACGCGTCACGTCTGGCGGACCTGGCTGGACCGGTCACGGTGGGCGTCGCCTCCGCGGTGACGGCGGAGTCGTGAAGCGTGGTCATCGTTGCTGCCGCTCTCACGCGGTCCGCACTGCGCGGAAATCTGCGGTGACCGGTGTGGCCGGCAGGGGAACCGGTGCGGTGAACTGCGGGTCCACGGTGACGGTGGTGACGCCGAGCGGGGCGGTCAGCGCGCGCAGTGCGGGCTCGGCGAGGCGGATCCACGCCTGGCCGGGGCCGAGGGCGGCCGTCAGCCGGCGCTCGGCGGTGAAACCGACGGCGGTGCGGTCGCCGAGCGGGGTGCGGAAGAGGCGGGCCGCGTACCCGGAGGGTCCCGGCCGGACCGGAACGTACAGAGGTCCGGCCGGGGACCGATCGCAGGGTTCGGGGTCGTCGCCGTAGCGCGGGTGTGTCATGAGACCTCCCGAAGGACGGTGCGGGAAAGCGAGCCGGGGCGCCCCGGCGGCGGGGAGACGGGCCGGGGCTCGCTGTCGACGGTATGCCCCGGCTTCCCGACGCGTGGACGTGCCCTGACGGGACGCTGACGGTGATCCGCGCGATCTTGACGGCATGCTGACGCGCCTGCCCGAAGGGCATGGAGAGGGCCGTCAGGGGGCCGTCAGGAAAACGACCCGCACACTGTTCGGCGATCCGGGAAGGCGGTGTGATGGAGGCGTTCCCAGGAGGATCGGATGTCTGAGCACCAGAAGTCTTCGGCCGCTCGCGTCGTGGTGGGCGTGAGCGGCTCGCCGGGCAGTCTCACCGCCCTGGCACGCGCGGCCGAGGAGGCGCGGCGTCGCGGAGCGCAGCTCTGGCCGGTGCTGGCCTGGGAGCCGCCCGGCGGTGAGCTCGGCTCGCGCAGGGCGCCGGTCGCGGCCGACATGGTTCCGCAATGGGAGCTGCTGGCGCGGGAGCGGCTGCTCAAGGCGCTGCGTGACGTGTTCGGCAGCACCGACACCGGGGTGCCTGGTACCGCGCTCACGGTCCGGGGTGCCGCCGGACCGGCCCTGGTGCGGATCGCCGAGCGGGAGGACGACGTCATCGTGGTCGGCGCCGGACGGCGGAACCGGCTGCTGCGCGCGCTCTCACCATCGGTCGGCCGGTACTGCCTCGCTCACGCCGGCTGCCCCGTACTGGCGGTGCCGCCCTCTCCGCTACAGGACACGCTGGCCACGATGCGCCGCCGGAACATGCTCCGGCTACGCCTGGACACCGAGAGCCTGCTACGGGAATCAGAGCCCGCACCGACCGGTCGCGCTCGGCACGAACCCTGACATACAGAGCGGGCCAGCGGCGGAAAGCTGCCTAGGAGTCCTTCTTCCGTTCGCCGGAGGGTACGGTGCGGTGGCTTTGCCAGCCCGTGCCCGGAGGATCCTCCCCGGTGGAGGAGGCGACCGGGACGTCGGGTGTCCGTGGTGGGTCCGAGGCGGCGGCATCCGGTGGTTCGGCCCGGTTGACGAGCAGTACGGCGATCAGGCCCACGCCGAAGCCGGCCATGGCCAGGGGCCCCATCGGCTCGCCGAACATCAGGAACGCCCAGAACGCCGTGGTGGACGGGCAGAGGTAGATGAGGCTGTTGACCCGGGTCACCGTGTAGTGCTTGAGGTTGAGCCAGTAGAGGCCGTAGCCGCCGAAGGTCGCGAGGACCACCATCCACACCAGCGCCAGCCAGAAGTCACCGTCCCGCGGCGGCCGGGCGTGGCCGGTGGCGACGCCCAGGATCACGAACAGGACGGCGCTGGTGCAGCACTGGATGGTCAGCGAGTCCGTCAGCGCCACGGTCCTGGCCTTCCCCCGCTGCAGGAGCGTCGCGGCGGTCAGCGTGATCATGCCGACGAACGGTACGGCGTAGACCCATCCCGGCCGCCCGCTCGCCAGACTCAGCCCGTCACCGATGACCATGGCCACGCTGACGAGGCCGAGCACGAGCCCGGCCCACTGCAGGACGGACACCCGCTCCTTGAGCAGGGGGCCGACCAGGACGCCCGCGAACAGCGGCTGGAGAGATTCGATCAGGGCGGTCGTCCCCGTTGGAACGCCCAGTTCGATGGCCTTGACGGAACTGATCAGATAGATGCTCTGCGCGAGCAGGCCGACCAGCGCCTGGATCACGACATCACGGCCGGTGAGGCGGTGCCGACGGCGGCGTACGAGCAGCCACCACGGCACCACCAGCGCGGTCACCAGGAGGAACCGCCACATCAGGACGGTGAGCGTGTCTGCGGTGTCGGTGGCCAGCCGCGCCCCGATGAATCCCGAACTCCACATGACGATGAGCGCGACCGCGGGCAGCGGCCCGCTGGTCCAGGAGAGGGAACGCATCGAGGGCGGCTCCTTGCCGTGGGGAGGGATCGGCGGTCAGTGCGGGGCGACGAGCGGCGCGGCCCGTTCCGCCTCGGCGATCACGCGGGTGAGGTCGATGCCGGTGCGGGCGCAGTAGCCGAGGGGATCGCTCTGGGCCTTGCGGAGTTTGGCGAAGCCGGAGAGGGCTTCGACGATGCCGTCTTCGGCGGCCAGGTGCCAGAACGGGTTGCTGTCGTGCCGCTCCATGGGGGCGAAGAAGGAGAGGATGATGCTCAGCCGCGCGCCGGACGACACCGGCTGCACCGCGTGCCAGAGCGAGCTGCCCAGGGTGTAGACGGTGTCCCCGGCCCGCTCCAACGGCGGCTCGAAGACCTTCGGATGGCTGCTGCCCTGCTCGGCGACCGCCTCCCGGTCCCGGTCGAAGTCCGCCCGGGTACCGCGGTAGAGCATCAGCCTGCCGTTCGCGAACTCCGTCCGGTCGGCCAGCTGCATCACGAAGACGTAGGTCATGCCGTCGTAGTGCCAGCGGGCGGTCTGCGGCTCCTTGCGGTCGCCGACGCGCACCTCCTGGGTGTCGAAGTAGTTGGCACAGATCGCCGGCGTGGTCAGCGGGTGCGGGATGAGGGGCTGCCCCGCGATGGCGGACACCCGGCCCAGGAACGCGGGGTCGCTGACCATGGCGCGTACGAAGCGGGAGGCACCGAAGACGTTGCGCACCCGGCGGCTGACGATGTAGTCGTCGTCCGGCGCACGGTCGGCGAGGTTCTCGCAGACGCGGCGCAACCGGGCCACGCCCTCGTCGGTCAGCAGCCGGTGCGGTCCGGAGTACGCGGTCTGCTCCGGCGCGGGTGCGCTGCGGGCGGCCGGTCCGCGCCGGGCCCGTTGGTAGCCGAAGTCGGCCGCGGTCAGCCGCGTCACCGCCGGGTCGGGGTCGCGGCGGACGAGGGAGGTCTGCCAGGCCATGTCCCGGGCAGGGGGCAGCGGGCCCTTGTTCCACGCCGACCGGCGCATCGAGCGGCGTAACCGTCCCAGGCTGTCGTTGAAGGCGGTCACCTTGCCGCCGGCCGGCTTGTCGCCGGCAGACTTGTCGCCGGCCGGCTGGGTGGCCGCTCCCGCGAAGGCACCGTCAGCTTCCGTGACGCCCGTCGCCTCCGCAGAGGGGGCCGTTCGAGCGGTTCGTGCCGTGCCTGTCATGCCTGTCGCTCCTGTCGTGGGGGACGTGGGACGAGGTGCTGTACTCATCTCCGGTTTCCACCTCCGGTGGGGACGGGTCCCGAGAACCGCGGGGTTTTCTGTTTCCTGGCGTACGTCCGTGTGTCGGTGTCCTGGTCGAGCAGTTCCCAGATGCGCGTGAGGTCGTTCCGGGGCAGGAGGAGTTCGGCCGAGGCGAACGCGGAGGGGGCGTGGACCGTCGCGGGATCGGGTATGGCCACGCACCGCATTCCCGCCCGGGCCGCGGCCTCCACCCCGGGCACCGAGTCCTCGATGACGAGACAGCGCTCGGGGGCGACCCCCAGTGAACGGGCCGCGTGCAGGAAGAGATCCGGCGCGGGCTTTCCCGCGCCTGCGTCCTCGGCGGCCGCCCGGGCGTCGACGGCATGGCTCAGCCCGTGCCCTTCGAGCACCGCCGCGACGATCAGGGCGGGTGACCCCGAGGCGACGGCGGTGGGCACCCCGCCGGCGTGGGCCCGCAGCAGCAGTGCGGCGGCCACGGGAAAGAGCGGCACCTGGTCGGGCAGCCCCGCCCGGTACACCCGGACGATCTCATCCATGAGCGCGTCGACGGGAGCGCGCACACGATAGTGGCGACACAACAGAACGAGCATGTCGTGGGTGCTCAGCCCGGTGCAACGGTCATAGACGTCCCGCTCGACCCGTTGGACCCCGTATGCCGTGAAGACGGCCCGCACCGTCGCCAGGTAGTGCGCCCCGCTGTCGACGAGCGTGCCGTCGAGATCGGCGATCAGCGCGTCGGCGGCCCCACCGGTCATCGCGTGTTCCGGGCCGGTTCCCTGCCGTCGAGATGGACGAGCGCCGTCAGCGAATGCCCCACACCGAGCCCCGGGGCCATGCTGTGTTCGAGGCGGCGCAGCCCACAGGCCAGCATCGAAGCGGCTATCCCTTCGGGAAGCCGGCCGAAGTCGGTCTCCAGCAGTGCCTGCCACTGCTCCTGGAAGGCGTCGAAGAAGTTGAGGACGCGATCGGGAGCCGTCCCTGTCGGCAGATACGGGAAACGCAGGTCCATGGGCTCGACCGTGTCGTCCCCGCGCTCCAGGCGGTTGACCAGCAACCGGTAGGGCGGGATGTCGGGGTTGAACTCCCTGGTTTGCGTGTGCCGGCCGACCATGATCGAACGGTCGTGGAAGGACACCTCTTCGTAGGGCCGGCCGGCCTGCGCACAGGCCTCGTCGATGACCCTGCGCAACCCCCACGCGTCCCAGAACGTCATCGGTACCGTGGGCGCAGGCGCCTCCTCCTTCGGACCCCCCTGGAAGAAGCTCATCGTGTAGTCCCAGCGCTGCCGGTCCCACCGGTCGGCCCACTCGATCGAGTACCGGCCCAGCACGTCCACGACCACCACGGAGCGGGTGCGGTTGCGCCGCACCGCGGTGAAGATCCTGCTCAGGACGTCCGTCAGCTCACGGGGTGTCAGGTGCGAGTACGGCACCCCGCTGGAGAAGTAGAGGTCGTAGGGCTCATCGGGGATGTACTCCCGCATGTCGGCCTGGACGAAGCTCACTTCGGGGCGCCGGCGATGGAGCACCCGGGCGGTGTCCAGCAGCGACTCGTCCAGGTCGAGGCCGCAGTAGCGATACCGGCCCTCCACGCTGTGCCAGGACTGGTTCTCCTCCATCGCGAGCAGGAAGTTGACCCCCTCCCCCGCGCCGCTGCCCACGTCGAGGATCCTGATCGTCTCCAGCGGCCCCACGTAGCGTAACGCCTTGGACAGTAACCCCCGGGTGACGGGTTCCTCCCACAGACGCTTGACGGGGTCCCGCCGCTTCGACGAGGTGTAGTGGCCGACTGCTCCGCTGTACGGAGCCAGGGTGGCGTTCGGCGTACGACTGCTCATCCCGCGGTGTCCTTTCGGTCGGATCACCGCTGGGTGCCCTCGTGGTATCGGCGCACACAGCGCCGCCCGCCGTTTGCGCGGAACCGGCCATGCCGGGTACAGACCCGAACGAGGCGGGTCCGGGGGCCCCGCAGGGGGCCACCAGCGAGTCTGGCCGGGCGCGCTGCCCGCCCCCGGGCACGGAAACATGACCGGATACCGGCACCCCGAGAGTGGCCATGCCGTGTACTCCGGGTTACCCCCGTGGGCCGATCCACGCCTCGTACGGGCCGATCCGCCCTGTCGACACCATCCAAGCCGTTGGCCGCGCCCTGTGCCGACATCCCGGCGCCGGCGGAGAAGGGACCACTGCCGCGTCCACTGGGCCGGGCGTCGGTCCGATCCCGATTAGGCTGTGCCGACTTCGGGGTGGGCCTGTCGAGGGGGGAGACACGGAAATGCCGAACACGGCTGCCGAGTTGGTTCTGCGAGGAAAGAGACGTACGGCGCTCCGCCTGGAGGGTGAGGTGGTGGTGCTGCGCAGACCCGCCGAGGAGCTCCGGATACCGGTGGAAGCGATGGCGGAGGTACGGGCAGAGGGACGGTCCGTCGAGATCGAACTGCTGGGTGGGGCCGCGCCGGTGGTCTACCGCGTCGAGGGAGTCTCCGCGGCGGGCGCTGCCGCGTTCGCGCAGGCGGTCGATCAGCTGCTGCCGCCGTCCGACGGTGAGGCCGGTCCCGTGGACGGTCTGGCGCTGGTGGATGTGCGTCCGCTGTCCAGTCGGAACATGGGGTGGCTCTCCGGGCAGAGACCTGTCGCCGTGGCGGGCGCCCTGCTCTATGCCGGGCTGGCGGCAGTCGTGGGCGTGGCCGGGAGCTGGGGGCGGATGGCCGCACTGCTCGGCGGGTCGTTCGCCCTGTACGCCGGCGGTTTCCTCATCTACTCCGGGGTCCGGACGCAAGTGGAGCAGTGGCGGCTGAAACGGCGTGGCATCACCGTCATGGCCCAGTTCTCGCACTACACCAACAAGCGGCTGGTGTACACGTACACGACGGCCACCGGCCAGAGCTACACGTACCGGACAACCGGCACCGGCACGGACCCGATCGAGGTCACCTACGACCCCGCGCGGCCCGGCGACGCACGACAAGTCGACGGCCTCGTGGGCATGCTCGTCATCGCCCTCTTCCTGGCGATAGCGGGCTTCGTGGCAGCGCTGGGCACTGTCCTCATCGGACACGCGATCGCCGCGCTGTGGAGCGGCTGAGCAGCGGGCGGTAGCGCTCTGGGCCGATCATGCGCGTGGTCACCTCGCGGAACCAGGCCGACCGACATGCCGGGGCTGGGCATGGACGACGACCTCACGCCGAAGCCGGCCGCCAGGACATCCGTGACCCAGCGCGTGGTGGGGGTCTACGACACGGCGGAGCTCCAGGCGAGCATCTGCCTGTGCGCGGCGAAGGCCCCGGAGCGCTGCGTCGGCGGATCACCCTGCTGTACGCCACGAGCGTCCATCCGTGGCCGGGTGCACCAGCGCGGTGCCGGGACCGGCCGGGCGGGCGGCGGCCCTGCGGTGGGGTGCGGTGTCCCCGGGGCAGCTGGTCCACTCCTCCGCGTCACCGTCGACACCGTGCCGCAGTGTGAACGGACGGCCGTCGCCCGCTCCCGCCCGCACCCAGCGGGTACGGCCCGCATGGCGCTCGGCGTCCACCATGTGCCCGCCGGGGCGAGCAGCCCGGCGACGAGGAGGTCCGGCCAGTCGTCGGGCACCGCGGGGAACACCTCCACGGCGTCGCCGCCGGCACCGACGAGGAGTTCCACAAGCGCCTGTCCCACCGGGAAGGGGGCGGCTGCGCGCGGTGAGACGGCGTACCGGTAAAGGGAGTTCAGTGCCAGGACGTCCCTCCCGTCGCCGCTCGCGGTGGTCAGGTGGCGCAGCAGTTCCAGGGCGAGGGGCGCATCGCGCAGGGCTGCCGCCATGGCCGCCGGCCGTGGCGTACGAACCGGCGGACGGGGGTCCCACTCACGGAGCCTGCGCGTGGCCGTGACGAGGGTCGTGACCGCCCAGCGCAGGAGCGACAGAATCGTGGGCGCAGTCGCTGACGTCGGCCTGGCCGGGCGAGTGCGTGACGGGCAGGTGCACCCGTCCGTCGACGCCCTCCATGAGGAAGCCCGCTACGTCTGGGCCCGTTGGAACGGCTGCGGGGTCCGCTCGGGCAGCGACACGGGACGGGCAGACCGGTCCCGTCCCTCCTCTCCCGCAGCTGCCACGAAGTGTCAGGTAACTCAGCGCGTCGTCGGGACCTTGGCCTCCGTGCGGGGTTCAGGAACCCCCCTCCCCCTACACGGTCGGACTGGCGTCCCGCCCCGGCTCGATCTCGGCCGGAGTTCCCTCGGCCTCCAACTCGGCGATCCTGCGGTCCATCTTCTTGTCCTCGGCGTACTTGCGGTACTTGTTCAGCCCGTACGCCACCCCCGAGGCCGCAGCGAAGCAGGCCATGTACGTGACCGCCGACTTCTGCCCCTGCGCCCGGTAGAACGCCCTCAGTGCGTCGGGACCACCGCGTTCTCCTGCTTCCTGAGTAAGCCTCGTCCAGGCGTTGCCCATGCGTCCATTCCCCTCTCCGAGATAGCCATTGGCTTCGCGCCGTTTCGGTGCCGCGGCGTCAGCCTTCGGCTGGATGTTACTGGCCTCCGGTGCCCACGAATCCCGAAGTCCGAGAAGTTCCCATGCCACTGAGCTTGATTGGGTGATGTCGGTGCCGTTCGCCTGACAGTCGGCCGTTGGCACCGGGACCTGGGGCGTGAGGCATGCACAGGGCCGTGGGCTGACCGAGGCGGGGGGAGGGCCGCATGGGAGCGGTCGCCGAGTGGCTCACCGTGTTCCAGCTGCCGGCCCACGCTCCAGACCTGCCTCCGCAGGAGGGCATTCGGTCGCTGGCCAAGCGTGACATCGGCAACCTCGCAGCGGCCGGTCTCGACCAGATCACCCGCGCCGTGAAACACCGGCTCAAGCAGATCCAGTACCGCCCTGATGCGGTCGATGGCTGTCTCGCCGACACCGGCCCCTGAGCTTGGACCCAGCCCGTTGACGGACGCAGTGATATCAATGCCCGACCGCTGACGGCGGCAGGTATGGCAGCATCGCCATCATGTCTTTGCTGACCTGGGACTACGACGGTGATCTGTACTGCGCTCTCACCACCGAGACAGGTGCGAGCGAGAGCCGGACCACTCATTTCGAGCTCAGCGAGGCCCGCATGGTTCCAGGCGGAGCCCCTTCCATGCCTGCTTCACCGGCCCCAGGGCCGACAGCCGTGACAGTGGTTGTCTATGCGCCCGAGAAGGAGAAACCGGCAGAGGTTTTCTTCGACAAGACGCAAACGCTGCCGTTCGCCGTCTTGCAGCACTTCGTGGCGATCGTCGCCTCACGGTTGGCAAGCGCGGGATCGTAGAGCAGCCGCCCCGGCGGCACGGCGGGACTTTGAGCCGGCCGCGCGAGGGTGGGTGCTGCTGCCGGGGGGCGAGAACCGCCTGGCCCGGCTGGTGGGCGCGGTGCGCGGCGGACGTGTCGCAGATCCCGCCGTGGCGGCTGGTGGAACCGTCACGGTACGGCGTGGACGGCATCGTGAACGGGCGCCGGCGGGCCGTGCTGCGACGAGAGGGGGGACGAACCGGAACGCCTGGCCGCGACCTACGTGACGTCCCAAGGGAACGGAACGCGTTCGGCGGGCCCAGGGCTACGACGCCGAGGTGGTGCGGGTCTCGGCCCATGACCGAGCCGAGACCCGCGCTGACCCGGGACCCGGGACCTTACAGCTGCACGATCCGGCCGGAGTTCGCCTTGTAGTTGGAGCCTACGCTCGCGCAGTAAGCGTACGACCAGGAGCCGTTGCTGGCAGTTGCCCCTCGTACCTTACTGCCGTTGGTACACGTCGCTTCGGCGTAGTACGTACCGCTGGAGCACTTGCCGCCGAAGGTGCGGGCATCGTTCCAGGTCTGACAGGTGGCAGACGGTGCTGCGCTGGCTGCTCCGGCCCCTGCCACGAGACCTGACCCAGCCAGCAGCGCCGCGGCGAATCCTGAGACGAGTGCGCGCCTCATCTTCCCTCCCGTTTGCTCACGTAACGGTCAGTTCTGCAAGTGAACACACTGTGGGGTATTCGAGAGCGGGGCCAGTAAATATCCAGTCAGGCTGGATTCCAAGGGACGGCTGGCGTTCACGTGCCCCGGACGAGGACTACGACTTCCGCTGACGGCCGTATCCACCCTCGCTGCAAGCGCCGGCCGGAACACCGTGGCCTTCACCCTCATCGCCCCGACGCGCGTCTCTCTCCCCCCCCCGCCGCCTCACCAACTGACGACACGGCTTACAGCTGGTCGCCCACGCCGGCCGGCTCCGGAGGGTGCGCCCCGCCCCCGTCCTTGATGTCCTGCTCGCATGTTCGCCTGTCGTAGGACTGGTCATTGGGAATCAGAAGCACTCCGGCCACCTGTTCGGGGTGCTCGACGGCGAGCCAGTGGTCGCCCGTGTGGTCTCCGCCTGGCCCGAACGCCTCGGAGGAATAGATCCTCTGGCAGATCAACGCCACGCGTTCCTTGTCCACCGCGCAGGCGTCGACCGCGGGGCCGTCTGTCTCGTCGGCGCCGTTGAAGCGGTAGTGGAAGTGAACTTGGTCGCCGTTGGCGGGGACCTGCGGGTGGGGCTCAAGGCGCCAGTCGAGGACCTCGGCGGTGACGCCGACAGGCCGTCCTGACGTGTCGACGACCTGCACCCTGACACCGGCCTGACCGCGCTCTGCCGTCGTGTCGGTGCAGCCCCAGTGGGAGGAGCAGCCGGATAGCGAGAGGAGCGCCAGGGCCAGCGGCGCAGCGGTCGGTACTCGTGCGGGGAACACTCGGACGGCCTCCGGTCAGGGGGATCGCCGAAGCGTACCCCGGGGCGTGGAACCCTCGATGGGCAGCCGCGAACGCCCATGGCGGCGAACGTTCCCGCTCGGTCCCGGCCGTCAGGGGAGGCTCTGTCCTCCTCGCAGAGCAGCTTTCCGGTACCCGGGGGCGGGCGGGCCCGCCTCACGCGACGGCAGCAGACGCCAACAGACGCCGACAGGGGGACCGGCGCGTCATGTCATACCCACGGTGTACGTCCGATGCCTGCCGGGCGGGCGCGTCCGTCCGTCCGTCCATGAGCGGGCGTGGAGCGCCGTCTCGCACGATATGCCTTGCGCGCCGAAGTAGTCGCCCGGCTCTTCGAGGTCAACCCGGGGGTGGACGACACCCTGGGCGAGGCACCTCTACCCTGCGGGGATGCAGGATGGCAGAAGGCGGATGCCGGTCGGTCCGCTGGTGATCGACACCGCCCTGGCGTGTGTCATGGCCGTAGTGACGATCGTCTACGCACGGCAGGGCTATGCGGACCGGTACCGGTCCGAGGGCTGGCCTTCCTTCGACTGCCTCGCCGTCGCGCTGAGCCTCGCGGCGAACCTTCCGCTGGCGGTACGGCGCCCGGCCCCGGCGACGGCCTTCTGCGTCTCCTGCGGGGCGCTCGTGGCGTACACCGCGGCCGGTTTCCAGCCGTCGACGAATCTGTGGGCGCCGCTGCTGGCCTGTTACACGGTGATCGTGCGCCATCCCATGCGCCGGGCCGCATGGGTGGCGGTGGCGACGGCGGCGGCGTGGGGGGCGAGCGGCCTGGCGGCCCGTGTGTCGGTCGAGCTGGCGGTGGCACAGGCCGTGATCGCTGTCGGGGTCGTTGGTCTGTGGGCCGCCGGCAGCCGCCGCCTGGCGCAACGCAACGCCCAGCTCGCCGAGTTGACCGAGCGTCTGCGGCGCGAGCAGGAACTGCGCGCCCGGCACGCCATCGTGGAGGAACGGCTGCGTATAGCCCGCGAACTTCACGACGTCGTCGCCCACCACCTTTCCGCGCTCGCCGTGCAGGCGGGGCTGGCCGAGTTCGTGTTCGCCTCCGACCCGGCGGCCGCGCGCGAGGCGGTGGGGGCCGTCGGCAGCAGCAGCCGGCAGGTTCTGGAGGAGATGCGCGGCCTGCTCGGCGTCCTGCGTACCGGCGCGGACACCCATGACAAGGACGGGCTGTACCGGTCGGCGCCCGGCCTGAGCGGCTTGGACGAGTTGGTGGAGCGGACCCGCGCAGCCGGTCTGGAGGTGAGCTGGTCGGTCTCCGGGCATCAGCGACCGCTGCCGTCGGGGCTGGACGTGGGCGTGTACCGCATCGTTCAGGAGGCGCTGACCAACGCCGTCAAGTACGCGGGACGGGGAGCGCGCGTCACCGTCACTCTGGCGTTCGGCACCGACCGGCTGACGGGCGAGATACGCGACCGGGGCGGCTGTCGCGACCAGGGTGGCAGTGCGGTGGTGCCCGCATGGCCCTCAAGCGGGCTCGGCTTGCTCGGAATGCGTGAACGGGCGAGACTCTACGGCGGGTCGCTGCGGGCCGGGCCGAGAGCCGAGGGGGGGTTCGAGGTCGTCTTCACCATCCCGCTGGCGCCGCAGGACACCAACGGGGGCGTCTGACCATTCTCCCCCCGCACACACGGGGGGAGACGGCGGCGATGATACGGCTGCTGATCGTGGACGACCAGGTCCTCATCCGGGCGGGGCTGGCAGCCCTGGCCGCGGCCGCACCCGGTTTCGACGTCGTCGGTCAGGCGGCCACCGGAGAGGAAGCGGTCGAACTCGCCGCCGCGCTGCGGCCCGACGTGATCCTCATGGACATCCGTCTGCCCGGCATGAGCGGCATCACCGCCCTGGAATACATCCTCCACCAGGCCGCCGAGCCGAAGCCGAAAATCGTCATGCTGACCGTCTTCGACCTCGACGAGTACGTGTACGCCGCGCTGCGGGCCGGCGCCAGTGGTTTCCTCCTCAAGGACACCCCGCCCGAGCGGCTCCTGGCCGCGATCGGCCTGATCGCCGACGGCGAGATGCTCTTCGCCCCGACTGTGACGCGCCGGCTCGTCGAGACGTTCGCCCCACGGCCGGAGGCGGCAGGGGAGCAACCAGCCTCTCTGACGGAACTCACCGAACGGGAAACCGACGTCCTGCGGCTGGTCGGCCGGGGGCTGACCAACGAACAGATAGCACGCCAGCTGATCGTCACCGTCGCCACCGTCAAAACCCATCTCAACCGCGTGATGTCCAAACTCCGCCTGGGCAGCCGCGCGCAGGCCGTCGTCGTCGCCTACGAGAGCGGCCTAATCTCCCCTGGCCGGACCGGCTCGGACGGAACGGGTCACGAGGGCGGTGCGTCCGGGAGGTGGCCTTCCTGATCGGGCCTGCCGGCGCGAAGGTCACTTCCCTGCCGCCACGCGCCGCCCGGATGAAGAGTTGGACGATCCTCCGTGACTGCCGACCGAAGAGCGACGGTGTTCACCACGCCATGCGCGGCAGGGCCCGTCTGCACCACCTCTGCCTCGCCGGGTGGCCGGCTTCGCAGGGCACGAGGACCAGGGAGATCCTTACGGAACAGCACGTGGCGTGCGAAGGCTTGAACGCGACATAGCCGGTGAGTCGGGGAGCACGGGTGGTTTTGTTCCCGCGCCCGTTGCAGTCCCACTGGATCATCTTCGTGCCCTTGCCGCCACTGCCCCCTTGCCTGACCAGGCACTTGCCGCCGCGCTCAGCGCGGAGGTAGGCGGTCCCGTCGGTACCGGTGTAGAGAACCTGCCATCGCTGGTTGGCATGCCTTACGCAGTCGTACTGGCCGGCCACCGCGCCTTCGTACCGGCCGGCGCCGTTGGCCGTGAGGCACTTGCCGCCGTGCTTGGTCACGAGATACCAGGTGCCGCCGTCACGCGCGGCCCGGCCATCGCCGGCCGATGCGGCCGGCGTTCCCGCCCCCGTCGGGTGCGCCTCGGCCGGCGGCGCTGGTGACGAGGCGCCCGCTCCGGTGGTCGACCCCGCCGCCAAGGCCACGGCGGCAGCCATGACAGCCAGTCTTCCGCGTGTTTTCAACGTCGTCTCCCCGTGTGGCGGTTCCGTGCGCTGTGCGGGCCCGGAACCGGTGGTTCTCCTTCCTCGGGGTACGGCGTGCCGGTCGGAGAACGGACGGGGGCCAGGGCTGCCGGCTGATGCGCGTAACGCGCCCCTCGCCCCGTACTCTTCCGTCCGTCTGGTGGCGTGATACTGCCGTCCCCCTCGGTGCCGGTGGTCGACCGGCCTCGGAAGCCCGAAGGTAGCGGCTCTTGCGATGTCTTCACGTCAGCCGTCGGTTTGACTACCGCCCTCAACCCACCGGTGCAGGCGAGGTAAACCCTGGCTGTACGTTCCGCACGTCCCTCACGGAGCTGCCCGGTTCCGGTCAGGGGTCTCCAGCAAGGCGCGCAACGCCGCCTTGTCCGGCTTGCCGCTCGGCGCCACGGGCACCTCGGCGAGGCTGACGACACCGACCGGGGCGTCGGCCTCCCCGAGTTCCCGGGCCACCAGCGCGCGCAGCGCGTCCGCGGCCGGTACGGCTCCGGGTCGCGGGACCACGAAGGCGTGGATCGCCTCGCCGGTCCGGTCGTCCGGGACTCCGACGACGTACGCCTGGTCGACGTCGGGATGGGACGCCAGGACCCGCTCGATGGGGTCCGCGTAGTGGATGACGGCGTTGACGATGACGATGTCGCGCGTGCGCCCGGACAGCCGCAGATACCCCCGCGCGTCGAGCCGGCCGAGATCCCGGGTGCGGATCCAGCCGTCCCGCAGGACCTCCGCGGTCTCCCGGCGGTCCTCCCAGTAGCCGCAGAACGCGTCCGCCAGCCGGACCCACACCTCGCCCGTCCTGCCCGTGGGGAGGTCCCGGCCACCGGGGTCCCGCACGGTCATCTCGACGGTGTCGAGTGGGCGCCCGACGCTGTCGGCGAGGCCGGGTTCGGCTGCCAGTTCCGCGGGTTCCAGGACGGTCAGCATGCCCGTCTCCGTCTGGCCGTAGGCGTGGTGGACCACCGGTCCGAGCAGCCCGGCCGCCTCGGTGAGCCGGTGCGGGGCAAGCGGGGAGCCTGCCACGACGAGGGCGCGCAGGCTGCTCGTGTCCACGGCCCTGGCGCGGACGGCGTCGAGGATGCCGTACAGGCGCGGCACCGTCGTCATGCAGGCGGTGATGCGATGGTCGGCGAAGACCTCGGGGAACCGCAGCGGCTGCTCCGGGATGACGGCGGTGCCTCCGCCCAGCAGTGCCAGACACGTGTGTTCGAACATGACGGCGCTGCTGAGCGTGCCGAAGAGCAGGAAGCGCGCGTACCGTGCCGCGAGGCGCCGGGTGCGGTCGGTCCAGCGGGCGGGTTGCAGGGCCCAGTCCTCCGACAGGGCGCCGTAGGTCACCATCGTGCCCTTGGGCCGGCCGGTGCTGCCGCTGGTGAGGTGGATGACGCCGATGCCGTCGCGGTCGCCCCGGGCGGTGAGGTCGTCGGGGCCGGGCGTGACGGGTGCCGGGAGCCGTAACGCGCCGCCGGTTTCCAGCAGCGGGATGTCGCCCGCTGCGGCGGCCGGTTCCGGCCGGCCGGCGGCGTCGTCCGTCACCACGGCGCCGATGTCGCGGGCGAGGATGTCGCGCAGGTGCTCGCGGGTCAGCCCGGGGCGCAGCGGCACCACCTGGCAGCCGACGACATGGGCGGCGACGCGGACGGCGAACGCCTCGGGTGTGACGCCGGTGTCGAGGACGATGCGGGTTCCGGCGGTCAGGCCCGCACCGCGCAGGCCTCGCACGAACCCGGCGATCAGCCCGAGCACCTGCCCCCGGGTGACTTCGCGTCCCCCGTACTCGAAAGCGGGCCGGCCGGGAGCGTCGCGGAACGCGTCGACGAGGGCTTGCGGAAAGACTTCCCCGGGCTTTTCGTCCACTTCGTCTCCACTCTGGGCCAGTATTCGACGTAAAGACAGTTCGAATGACCGGAAAACGACCGTGGCGGGCACGCTCGGCGCTCCGGCCCGCCCTTCACTCCTTCACGTTAACCGAGGGGGTAAATCCGCCACCCCGAGCAGCATGTGACCTACCTCACATACCGCCGGGGTGGCTCCATGCTTTAACGGTCAAGTACCGTCTTTCCCGCCCCCACGGAAGGCAGGAGAAGGCCATGTCTGATTTAGGACAGGTTGACTATCTCGTCATCGGCGGCGGCCCTGCGGGCCTCCAGGCCGGGTACTTCCTCCAGAAAAGCGGCAGAGATTACCTCATCGTGGAAGAGAGCGACTCTCCGGGCGCTTTCTTCACCCGTTTCCCCAGACACCGGACGCTCATTTCCTCCAATAAGGTGCACACCGGTTGGAGCGACCCCGAGTTGCGTCTGCGCGTCGACTGGAACTCCTTGCTCTCGGACGAGGGCCCGCTGTTCACCGCGTACTCCCCGCGCTATTTCCCCCCGGCCGACGACATGGTCCGCTACCTGGGGGACTTCGCGCGGACGCACGAGTTGCGCATCCGCCTCAACACCCGTATCACCGGCATCTCCCGGACGGGTGGCGGCGGCCTCTTCGCGGCGACCGACGAGCATGGCAACGTTGTCCGGGCCCGGCGGGTCATCGTCGCCACCGGTGTCTCGCGGCCGTACGTGCCGCCCATCGAGGGCGCCGAGGAGGCCGAGCACTACGACCAGGTGTCCGTCGATCCGGCCGAATTCACCGACAAGCGGGTACTGATCATCGGGCGGGGTAATTCCGCCTTCGAGACCGCCGACCATCTCATCGAGACCGCCGCCGTCATCCACGTCGCCGGACCCGGCTCGCTCAAGCTCGCCTGGCGGACGCATTTCGTCGGGCATCTCCGGGCCGTGAACAACAACTTCCTGGACACCTACCAGCTCAAGTCCCAGAACGCCGTACTGGACGGCGACATTCTCCGCATAGCCCGGAAGCCCGACGGCACTTATGTCGTGAGTGTAAAATTCTCACGCGTCGCGGAAGTGGTGAAGGACATCCCGTACGACCGGGTCATCCTGGCCACCGGATTCCGCTTCGACGCCTCCATCTTCGACGACGACTGCCGTCCCGACCTCGTCATCAAGGACCGATTCCCGCGGCTCACCGACGCCTGGGAATCCGTGAACGTGCCCGATCTGTACTTCGCCGGCACCATCACCCAGTCCCTGGACTTCAAGAAGTCGACCAGCGGCTTCATCCACGGTTTCCGGTACGGCGTGAAGGCGTTGCACCGCATCCTCGAACACCGCTACCACGGCCGGGAATGGCCGCACACCGTCCTGCCCGCCGCCGCCGGTCCCGTGACCGACGCGGTCATCGAGCGGGTCAACCGCACCTCCGCCCTGTGGCAGCTGTTCGGGTTCCTCGGCGACGCGGTGCTGGTCGGCACCGACGGCCGGGTGCGCCACTGCGAGGAGATCCCGGTGGCACACCTCCACCGGGCCGCCGCCGAGGGCCGGTTCGGCGATCTGTCCTCCTACTTCACCGTCACGCTGGAGTACGGCGCCGACCACGACCGGGTCGACCCCTTCGACATCACGGTCGGCAGGACGCCCCAGCAGGACACCAGCGGCCTCGACGCGCGCTACCTGCACCCCGTGGTACGGCAGTTCCTGCCCGACGGCACCGGCAAGCCGGTCGCCGAGCACCATGTCACGGAGAACCTGGAGAACGAGTGGGACAACCCCGACGTCCACGTCGGCCCGCTGCGCTCCTTCCTCGCCTCCCGGCTGTCCGCCGGGGACGGTCTCCCGGCCGGCGGGGACATCGCCGCGCCCCGGGCATGACCGGCTCGCACGCCGGCCCGCCGCACGAGCCGGCCGCGGCGGCACGCGAGAGACTCGGCCCCGAGCACTACGACTACTTCGCCGGCGGCGCGGGCGAGGAGACGGCGCTCAGGGAGAACGAGGAGGCCTTCGGCCGGCTGGCCCTGCTTCCCCGGGTGCTGCGCGGCGGTACCGTCCGCGACACCCGGGTGAGCGTGCTGGGCCGGGACTGGCCGGCGCCGCTGTTCGTCTCGCCCACCGCCTTCCACCGCCTCGCCCACCCCGACGGCGAACGGGCCACCGCCCGCGCCGCCGCCGCGACCGGCATCCCGCTGGTCACCGGCGTGGCCGCCACCACCGCCGTCGCGGACGTCGCCGCCGCGGCCCGGGAGGCGGACCCGGAGGCCGTGGTCTGGTTCCAGCTGTATCCGCAACCGGAGCACGAGGTCAGCGCCGAGCTGGTGCTCCGGGCCGAGCGGGCGGGCTGCTCCGCCCTCGTCGTCACCGTCGACTCCCCCGTCTTCGGCACACGCACCCGGGACCTGCGCAACGGTTTCCACGACCTGCCGCCCGGTCTCGCGGCCGAGAACATGCGGGACCTGCCCGGTGCGGCACCCGGCGCCACCCGCGACATCGCCATGTGCCCGGCCGGCTGGGACGACCTGGCGCGGCTGCGCGAACTGACCGATCTGCCGCTCGTCCTCAAGGGCGTGCTGCACCCCGAGGACGCGCGGATCGCCGTCGAGCGGGGCGTGGACGCGCTGATCGTGTCCAACCACGGGGGACGGCAGCTCGACGCCGCTGCGGCATCGGTCGAGGCGCTGCCGGCCGTGGCCGAGGCCGTCGCCGGGCGGGTGCCCGTCCTCATGGACGGAGGAGTGCGCCGGGGCGGCGACATCGCCGTGGCCCTCGCCCTCGGAGCGCGGGCCGTCGGTGTGGGCCGGCCCGTGCTGTGGGCGCTGGCCACGGGCGGCGAGGACGGCGTACGGGAGGCGCTGACGGCCCTGCGCGAGGACTTCGACCAGGTGCTCGCCCTCTGCGGCGGGCACCGGCCCCGGGACCTCACGGCCGACCAGGTGACACCGCGCGGTCTTCCGTACCGGCCCATGAGAGGAGAACGCGCATGGTGAGCAGGACAACGGCGGTGACACTCGCGGCGGGCGGCGCGCTGCTGCTGTCGTCCCCGGCCTGGCTGCCCGGCAAGGTCGTCGCCCTGCGCACGAAGGTCTTCGCCCGCGTCAACGGCGACGAGGGCATGCTCCTGCCCAACGCCACGTTCGGCCCCGACCGTTTCGAGGAGATCTACGGCCATCCGGCCGCCGGGGGCCGCAGCAAAGGCGCGGCGCTGTCCGACCTGTTCTGGTACTGGCTCGCGCCCGGCGCCGACGTCCACCAGGAGCACCTGGAGGCCGGGCCCCGTTACGACGAGGTCGCCCGCCGGACGCTCGCCCTCCTGTCCGGGCCGTCGGCGGAGCTGTACGAAGCCGCCGCACGGCACACCCGGCGGGCCCTGGAGGCGGCGGCCACCGGTGGCGTGCGCGCGGTACGGCTGCGCGATCTGATGATGCCGGTGTGGGCCGAGTTCTTCTACGGCCTGGTCTTCCAGGAGCCCTGCCCGGCCGAGGCCCGGCGGCTGATCGTCGCCCACGCCGAGGATGTCGTCAACGCCCTCAAATGCACCCGCCCACGCCACATGCGCCGCAGAAACCGGCTCACCCGCTACCTTCTGCGCCGCCTGGCGGCCGGGGACGTGCCGCACGCGCTGCCCGCCGGCCTGACCCGCCGTCAGCAGGCGTACTACCTCCAGGGCACCTTCTTCAACACCGCCGTCGTGCAGATGTCGGAGGCGATGGCCCACCTCCTGCTGGCCCTGGCCCGGCATCCGCAGGTGCAGGAACGGGTGGCGGCCACCCCCGACGACGACCGCTACCTGACCCAGGTCATGAACGAGACCTTCCGTCTCTACCCGCTGTTCGGGGTGGCCCACCGGATCACCACCGCGGACATCGCCCTCGACGGCCTGCCCACGATCCCGGCGGGCTCCGTCCTGACCTTCAGCTACCCCGACTACCACGCCACCGGCTATTCCCACCCCGAACGCTTCGACCCCGGGCGCTGGGCGACGCTCTCCGCGAAGAACGCCCACCACATCCCCTTCGGCGTCGCCGCCAACCGGCCCTGCCCCGCCTGGCGCCTCGCACCCGTCGTCATGCGGGCCGCGACCCGCGAGGTGCTGGCCCGGTACGTGCTCGACTCCCCCGTCAGCCACACCCGCTCCATCCCGCACCGCGCTCCTTGTCTGTTGCTGCCCCGGGACCGGCCGGTCCCGGACCGTCTGCGACGCCTCCTGCGCACGGCACTGGCCGTCCGCGACCGCGCCGAGGACGTCGGACGCAGCCTGCTGCAACTGCTCTTCGGCACCTGGATGGTGCTCGACGCCCGCCGCACCAGGCCCGCCGCGACGTACTTCGCCCGGCACGACACCGAGGGCCGCCCACTGGACGGGACGCACGTCTCGCCCGGCCGCACAGCGGGACCCGAAGGGACCACGGGCACCTGCCCGCGCACCGGCCACAGCTCCTGACAGGGGCAACACCCCCCACACACGTCTCCTCACCAAGGAGTCACCGTTGTCGACCACCGAGATGGGCCCGGCTTTCTTCCTCGCCGTGGCCGTCATCCTCACCGCATGCCGCCTCGTCAGCCGGCTCCTGCGCCCGCTCGGCCAGCCACCCGTCGTCGGCGAGATGGTCGCCGGCGTGGCCCTCGGCCCCTCCGTGCTCGGCCTCCTCTCGCCCGGCCTGGAGAAGGCCGTGTTCCCGGACGAGATACGTCCCGTGCTGTACGTGGCGGGGCAGGTCGGCCTCGTCGTGTTCATGTTCCTGTCGGGATACGAGTTCCGTACCGACCGGCTGCGGTCGGTGGGCCGTACGGCGGTGCCCGTCTCGGCGGCCGGCATCGTCGTGCCGCTCCTGCTGGGCACCGCACTGGCCTGGTCGGCGCACGACGCGGTGGACCTCTACCCGGACGGGATCCCGCCCTCGGTGGGCGCGCTGTTCGTCGGTGTCACCGTGGCGATCACGGCCTTCCCGATGATGGCCCGGATCATCACCGAACGGGGCCTGACCAACACCCGCTTCGGCGCGGTCTCCCTGGCCGCGGGCGCGCTGGACGACGCCGTGGCGTGGGTCCTGCTGGCCGGGGTGCTCAGCATGGCGGGCAGCGGTGCGGACACCTTCCTGCGCGCGGTCGTCGGCACGGCCGGGCTCGCCGTGTTCCTCGGGTTCTTCGTCCGCGTGCGGCCCGGCGCCCTCGAACGGGCCCGGCGGCTGACCGGGGAACAGATGCTGCTGATCACCGTGCTGCTGCTGTTCCTCGCCGCGTGGTACACCGACCGCATCGGCCTGTACGCCGTGTTCGGCGCCTTCAGCCTCGGTGTCGCCTTCCCCCGTGACCCGGTGGTGACCCGGGCGGTGGAGGCCGTCGCGCCGGTGAGCCGGATCGTGTTCCTGCCCCTGTTCTTCGCCTACTCCGGCCTCAACACGGACTTCACGCTGCTGTCCGACGGCCGGCTGCTGCTGTTCACGGTGGCCTGTGTGGTGGTGGCGATCATCAGCAAGTTCGGTGCCTGCTGGGCCACGGCGCGTCTGCTGGGCGAGCCGCAGACCGTCGCCGTCCGCGTCGGCACGCTGATGAACGCACGCGGCCTGATGCAGCTCATCGCCATCAACGTGGGCCTGTCCGCGGGCATCGCCTCCCCCGCGCTCTTCGGCGTCCTCGTGATCGTCGCCCTGGTGACCACGGTGATGACGGCCCCGCTGCTGGCCCTACTGGACCACCGGGACCGGAACCGGCGCCCCGAGGAGGCTCCCTTGGCCGGGACGACGCCGGCTCCCGGAGAACCATGAGGTCGTCCGCGGCCATACGGCCTCGGTGTTCTCCTTCACCGTGCGCCCGACGGCTCGGCCTCCACGTCACACTCGGACGGTAGGCGTTTCGATAACTGCCGTCAATACTGTGCCGAACTCCCCGCCCCCTACACTGACCCGCGTGACCGGGACAGACACCACGCCTTCGACGGGCCGGGAGGAAGCAGCCGCTGCGGCCGCGCGGCCGCAGACGCTGATGCTGAGCTTCCTGGGCCTGTACGTCCTGGAGCACGGCGGGGCCGTCTACTCGGGCAGCGTCATCGACGTGTTCGCGCGCGTCGGGGTCTCCGAGGACGCGGTGCGCTCCACGCTGACCCGGATGGTCAAACGCGATCTGCTGGCCCGTCACCGCCGCGGCCGCAAGATGTACTTCGGGCTCACCGCGCGCTCCACCGAGGTGCTGCGCGACGGTCACGACCGCATCTGGGGCGCGGGCGCCGTCAATCGCGACTGGGACGGCACCTGGACCCTGGTCGGCTTCTCGCTGCCCGAGGCCTGGCGCAGCCGGCGCCACGAGCTGCGCTCACGCCTGGTGTGGGCCGGCTTCGGCCCCCTGCAGAACGGCCTGTGGATCGCACCGGGCGACCCGGACGTCCCCGCCGTCGTCGCCGGACTCGGCCTGGAGGACCACCTCAACGTGCTGCGCGGACACGCGGCCGAACCGACCGAGGCCGCCCAGCTGCTGCACCGGGCCTTCGACACGGCCGGCATCGCCGGGCGCTACCGCGCCTTCCTCGACCAGTGGGACCGCCCCGACCCCCTGCCGTCCGCCCCGGACGACCTCGCCCGGCAGCTCCTGCTGCACACCGACTGGCTGCAGGCCGTCCGCTCCGATCCGCGCCTGCCCGCGGAGCACCTTCCCGCGGACTGGCCCGCCATCCGCGCCGAGCACGTCTTCCGCACCCTGTCCGCCCGGTACGACGCCCCGGCCAGGCAACTGGCCGACACGGTACTGGACACCATCCCGGCGGAGCCGACGGCCGAGCAGGACTGAGCGGGACGGGTCACGGCACGAGACGCCCACGGGTCGCCGCGACGCGGCCACGGGCGGTCGTACGTCCGGAGCAGGCAAACGTTCGTCACTTCATTGACCGCCGTCCGCAATCAGCCCTATATTCGGCGCACCCGCCGCCGGCACCGGGGCGCGTGGAACTCTTCCGCCACGCCGTCCGCCTGCCCGGTCGGCGGCTCACGGACAACCAGCACGGCCGGTACAGCCCGCCGAACAGCACGCCGAGGCACCCTTCGGCGGGTCGCTCTCTCGCCCCGCATGTCCTTCGTACGCCTTCACCGCACAGACACGCCCCTTCCGTTCGGCAACGCCTTCCGCGCAGACACGCCCCCTCCGCCGTACAGCCCCCTCCGCCGTACAGCTCCATTCGCCGTACAGAGATGAGCCCGCACATGTCCAAGTTCGCGCTCGGCGCGGCCGCGCTGGCCGCCACCCTCGCTCTCGCCACAGCAGCTCCCGCCGCCGCGCAGAGCGGCACCCCGCGGACCATCGCACCGGCCGCCGCCACCACGCGCCACCTGAGCGGGCGCCTCCCGGACGGCGCGAGCTGGATCGCCGACCTGCCCGCCCACTGGAACGGCACCCTGCTGCTGTTCAGCCACGGCTACGGCCCCACCACCGCCCAGGACGCCCCCTCCCCCGCCGCCGGCCAGGCCCTCCTGGCCGAGGGCTACGCGCTGGCCGGCTCCTCCTACGACCCGAACGGCCCCTGGTGGGCGCTGGAGAGCGCCGAACGCGACCAGCTCGCCACCCTGGAGGCGTTCGCCGCCGCCGCGGGCCGCCCCGCCCGCACCCTGTCCGTCGGTCAGTCCATGGGCGGTCTGGTCAACGCCCAGCTCGCGCGGGACGCGGGCGGCCGCATCGACGGCGCCCTGGGACTGTGCGGACTGGTCGCCGGCGCCGTCGACCTGGACAACTACCAGCTGGACGCCGAGTACACCATCGCCTCCCTGCTCGCCCCGGACGAACACCTGAAGCTGGTGGACTTCGCCAGTCAGGACGCGGCCGCCGCGACCGCGGCCCGGCTCACCGCCGCCGTGGAACGTGCCCAGGCCACGCCCGCGGGCCGGGCGCGGATCGCGCTCGCCGCCGCGTACCTCAACCTGCCCGACTGGGCCCCGGGACAGAATCCGCCCGCGCCCGGCGACGCCGAAGGACAGCAGGCCCAGCAGTACGCCTGGTTCGCCCAGGGCGTGCTGTCCTTCATCGGGTCCGCGCGCTACTCCGTCGAGCAGTCGGCGGGCGGCAACACCTCCTGGAACGCGGGCGTCGACTACGCCGGCCTGCTGCGCTCCTCCGAGCACGCCGACCAGGTCCGGGCGCTGTACCGGACGGCGGGCCTGGACCTGCGCGCCGACCTCGCCACCCTGACCCACGGCGCCCGGGTGCACGCCGACCCACGGGCGGTGCGCCGCCTTCAGCGCACCTCCACCGCCGGGCAGGGCCTGGCCATGCCGCTGCTGAACCTGCACACCACCGCCGACCAGCTGGTCCCCGTGCAGCAGGAGAACGCGTTCGCCTCCCGGGTCCGGGCCGCCGGTGACGGCGCCCTGCTGCGCCAGGCCTATGTAGCCCGCCAGGGTCACTGCGACTTCACCGCGGCCGAGATCGTCGCGGGCGTGCACGCCCTGGAGCACCGGGTGGCCACCGGCCACTGGGACGGCGGCACCACTCCGGCGGCCCTGCAGCGCGCCGCGCAGGCGCTCGACCTCGGCGGCGCGGCCTTCGTCCCCTACCGGCCCACGCGCCTCGTCGTCGGCCGCCGCCACGCCTGATCCGACGTTCCCCTCCCACCGCCACGCCTGATCAGACGTTCCCCCCTCCCTCCGCCGGACTCCCACCCCTGGACCCGCCATGTCGCCGACCGACCCTCTCCCCTCCGCGCACCCCGTCGGCACCGCGCCGAGTCGGCTGCCGCTCGGCACCCTCGTCGCCGGCTGTCTCGCGGTCTGCCTCGCCCAGGTCGCCCTCGCCGTGCCCGCCACCCTCAACGGCCTCTTCCAGGAGGATCTGCGTCCGGTCGGCTCCCAACTGACCTGGATCTCCGACGCGTTCCTGCTTCCGGTGACCGTGCTGGAACTCACCTTCGGTGTCCTGGGCGACCTGTTCGGACGCAAGCGGCTGCTCGTGGGCGGCTCCGTCCTGGTCGCCGTGGGCGAGGCCGTCTCCGCCGTGAGCGACGGCGTCCACCTGCTGTGGGCCGGGCAGGTGGTCTCCGGCCTCGGTGCGGCGGCGCTCTTCCCGACCTCGCTGGCGATGATCGCGGCGGGCACGCACAGCCACCGGGACCGGGCGCGTGGCATCACCGTGTGGGCGGCCGCCCTGTCCACCGGCGGGTTCGTCGCCCCCGTCATCGGCGGCGTCACGGGCAGCCACGGCTCCTGGCGTACGGCGCTCGTGGTGGTCGTGGTGATCGCCGTGGCCGGCACCGTGGTCAGCCTGCTGGGCGCCGAGGACTCCCGGGCGCCCGAGGGCCGCTCGCTGGACCTGGGCGGGCAGCTCACCGTCGGGATCGGCCTGTTCGCCCTGTTGTACGCGGTCATCCAGGGCCCCACGGACGGCTGGGGCTCGACCCCGGTCGTCGTCGCCTTCGTGGTCGCCGCGGTGTTCGTCGTGCTCTTCGTCATCGCCGAGCGGCGCGCCCGTTCCCCGCTGCTGCGCCTGGACCTGTTCGCCAACCGGGCGTTCGCGGTCGCCTCGGTCGTCGCGGTCGTCGGCATGTTCAGCTTCCTGGGCACCGCCTACGCCACCAGCATCCGGCTGGGACCCGTGCAGCACCAGAGTCCACTGCGTACCTCCGTGGCCTTCCTGCTGCTCAACGGTCTGACCCTGGTCCTGGCCCCGCTCACCTCGCGGCTGCTGGAGCGGGTCAGCGGGCGGTGGATCCTCACCGGGGGCCTGGCGCTGATGGCCGCGGGTGACTTCCTCGCCGCGGCCCTCCCGGTGGAGAACCGGGCGCTGACAGCCCTGGTGCTGCCGCTCGGGCTGGTCGGTGCCGGGTTCGCGTTCACCGTCTCCTCGATCACCGCGACCGCCGTGAACACGGTCCCGGTGCACTACGCCGGCATGGCGAGTGCCTCCACCAGTCTGCTGCGCGACTTCGGGTTCACCCTGGGCCCGGCGGTCATCGGCGCCGCCGCCCTCAGCCGCGCGGGTTCGCTGTTCGGCTCCGACCTGCGCCACTCCGCGCTGAGCCCGCAGGTGAAGGCGGCCGCCGCCGAGGTCGCCGCGGAAGGCGGCCCGCTGGCCGTCAACTCCGTCCCGGCCACCTCACCTGCGGGCGGCGCCGCGCCGCTGGCGCTGCAAGCGCTCGGCCAGGGGTACGCGCTGGGCTTCACGATCTGCGGGGCGGCGGCGCTGGTCTCCTGCCTGCTGGCCCTGACGGCCCTGCGTCGTACGGGCAACACCCCGCACACCGGCACGGCCGCGCCCACGACCCCCCAGACGGCGACGACCGCCTGAGCACGTCGGACCGTGGACCGTCGGGGTGGGGCACGGAGGAACCGATGCTCGCCGCCGGCTTCTCCGGGGCGGGGAGCAGGCGCCGCCTCGTCGTCCGGCCCTTCGCCTCGGCGGCCCGTCCGTGGCTCACGGTGTGACGATGGCGAAGTCCGGGCCGGGGGCGGCGAGGTGGCCGAGCAGGTCGGTCAGCCGGCCGATGTCCCCGGTGACCGTGACGGTGTCCCGGGCCGCCAGTTCGGCCGGGGTGAGGGTGCCGAGCAGGACGGCCCACAGGTCGCTCTCGGTGAGGGCGATCTCGGTGTCCGGTTCGGCCGCGTCCGGGCTCGTGCCCCTGACTGCCCTACGGCTGCCGGCCGGCCTCCTCGGGTCTCTCCCCGCGGTTCAGCTTCCGCAGCGTCTCCCTGCTCCAGCCGGAGATGCGGGCCAGGTCCGACTGACGGACGCCACCTATGGCCGCGTCGCGCAGTGAGGACTGGAGTGCCTCCGTCGCCTCCTCCAGGCGGGCCAGGGCCTCGCGACGGCGGCCGGCGTCCCTGCGCACCTTCTGTTCCAGGACGCTGCGCAGGGAGAACACCGCGGGCCGGCCGCCGGCTCCCTGCACCCGGACGAGGACGCGCAGGCCGGGGGCGTCCGGGGCGACCAGGGCCGCCACCGTCTGCCGGTGATGGGCCATGTAGCGGTCGAAGGCCTGCACGGCGGCGTCGGCGGCGTGGTACCCGTAGAACCAGCTTGGAGTGACGGCCTGCGTGCACCAGTCGTCGGCGCCCCCACGCTGCACCTCGACGGCGAACACCATCCGTTGCGGACGCGCCTCTTCCATGGCTCCCCCTCCGGAAGTCACCTTGTCCCACCATGGATCACGAGCTACCGCCCGACCAGCGACCGCCCGGCCCGGAGAACAGACCGGGCCGCCCAGTGTTTCCGCTGGTCAGCAGGGGCCTTACCAGGATCCCTCACTTCAGCGAAACGTGCTACTGTCCGAACATCAACAAGCGTCCGTGGCAGTGGAGTTGACGACCGGGCCCGCGCGCCGGCGAAGGGGCCCCACGGCACGGGTGTTCCGGTGATCGCTAGAGTCGGCGGCAGGAGAGAAGGGGAGGACACGCCGTGCGGCTTCGTTGCCTGGTGCTGGACGACTTCCAGGGGGTGGCCACCGAGGTGGCCGACTGGTCGGTGCTCGGGAGCCGGGTAGAGGTCGTCGCGCTGCGCGAGCACCTCCACGACGAGGACGCCCTCGCCGCCGCCCTCGCCGACTACGACATCGTCGTCACCCTGCGCGAACGCGTCCCTTTCCCCGGCTCCCTGATCTCCCGCCTCCCCCGGCTGAAGCTCCTCATCGCCTCCGGGATGCGCAACAGCGTCATCGACTACGCCGCGGCCGAGGCGCACGGCGTCACCGTGTGCGGTACGGAGAGTTCGGGCACCCCGCCGGTCGAGCTGACCTGGGCGCTTCTGCTCGGTCTCGCCCGGGGCATCGTCCAGGAGAACAATGCCCTGCGCACGGGCGGCCCCTGGCAATCAACCGTCGGCGCCGATCTGCACGGCCGCCGGCTGGGGCTGCTCGGGCTGGGCAGGATCGGCAGCCGGGTGGCACGGGTCGGCCTCGCCTTCGGGATGCGGGTCTGCGCGTGGAGCCGGAACCTCACCGAGGAGCGAGCCGGGGAGGTGGGCGTGGAACTGGCCGGTTCCAAGGAGGAACTGCTCGCCGAGAGCGACTTCGTCTCCGTTCACCTGGCTCTCGGGGAGCGCACCCGCGGCCTCGTCGGGGCCGCCGAACTCGCCCTGATGAAGCCGACCGCCTATCTGGTCAACACCTCCCGCGCGGCCATCGTCGACCAGGACGCGCTGCTGGCCGCGCTGCACGAGGGCCGGATCGCCGGTGCCGGCGTCGATGTCTTCGGCATCGAGCCGCTGCCCGCCGGCCACCCGATGCGCACCGCGCCCCGCCTCCTGGCCACACCCCACCTCGGCTACGTCTCCCGGGCCAACTACGCGACGTACTACGGCCAGGCCGTGGAGAACATCCAGGCCTACCTCGCGGGCTCCCCGATACGACGCCTGCCCTGAAACCCGCTTAGCCGTTTGGGCAAGGTATCCGCAGGGTGGTGGGCTGACGCCTGAACGGCAGGCGTTTGGTGATGCCTCGCCGGAACCGGCCTCACCTTGGCGACATCACACCAACAAGCTCAGTAACCCATGGGTACGGCTGTAAGAGAGTGGCCCGTCTCCTCCTGTTACGGGCGGGGGAGACGGGTCACTCGACGTACCGGTTCCAGGTCGGAGAAGGCCGGTCTCATTCCTCACGGCCACGATGAACTCGCTGAACACATCGGCGGTGAACAACGGCGCGGGTCCTTCAGGGTTCTTGGATTGCCTTGCGCTGACAGGACCGCGAGGCTCTGGCGTCCCTTGCACCACAGCGCCCTGGGCAGGCCACAGGTACCAGCGCCGACTGACCCCCTGCAGCGGCTGCCCGTCGACCGGCGGCCTCATGCCGGGAACGCCCGCAACTGGCGCACCACACGGGAGATCTGAGGGACGACGGCGACCACCCCGTGCACGAGTGGCACCCGGGTCGCGGAGCACTGTCCTACCGCGAACACGCGCTCGTCCGCGTCCCGACCGAGGTCCACACGCAGATCGGCTGACACTGCGGTCGGCGTTCCCCGTCGGCGTTCTCCCAGGAGGAGTCTGCCGCCCGAACACCGCATGGAGGGCGGACGGTAACCGGTGGCATAGACGACGGCGTCGAAGTGATCACATGAGCCGTCCTGCCACTTCATGGCCCACCGGTCACCCCTTCGGGTCAGCTCGGATGGCCGCCGCCCGCGCACCTCAAGGCGCCCGGCGTCCGCCAGAGACAGGAGCTTTTTCGCGTTGTCCACCGGCATGGCCGAGATGTACCGGTCGAGGACGCCTTCCACGATGGCCCAGAAGTCCTGCCACACCGCCGGTGGCTGCCGGCGCAACCACTCATTGGTCAGCGCGATGAATTCGACGGTCAGTTCCTGCCAGAGGTTGTGCCCTTCCTCCGCGATGGTGATCTCCGCACGCAGGCGTTCCACCGGGTCATCCGCCAGGGACAGCTGGTCACGCAGGTGGGGACGGCCGTGACCGGCCAGGCAACGGACCAGGCCGGCGACGAACCGGTCGGCCTGTGCCGCGTCCGTCGTCTCCACCCAGGGGTGTCCCGCCAGAGCCGCGAGTGATCCGCAGTCCGAGGGGTCCGGGTACATCCGGGTCCTCACGGAGGGCAGAGTGCCCGACGGTGAGGCTACCTGGACACGGCAGCCGGAACGGCCGAGCATGATCACCGCGTCGACCGCGGACAGCCTGCTTCCCAGGACCAGGACACATGCGTCGCGGGACAAGGCGGCCGCCGAACCCAGGGCCGAGGCCGGCACCACCCCCGAGTAACACCGGAACGGCCGGACGACCGGTGGGGTCCACGCGTCCACTCCCATGCAGAGCATCACGGCGTCGGCCGGCCATTCGGCCCCGCTCTCGGTACGCAGGGTGTAACCCGGCCCCGCGCCCGCCACGGAGACCACCTTGTCCCGGTGGTGCCGGAGCCGTACGCCGAGTGCCGATGCTTCCGAGCGTATGCCCAGGTACCGGTCCCGGCAGTACTGTGCGAACAGGTACCGCGGTACGCAGTCACTCGGCGCGACGGGCATGCCGAGTCCGTGCAGATAGTCGACGAAGTCATCGGGGCATTCGGTGATCAGCGACATGCTGTCGGCCGAGGTGTTGCACAAGAGCGCCGGGTCCGTCGAGGAGAAGGCGTCCCCGTGACCGATCGCGCCTGGTTGGAAGACGTCGATGCGCTGGGCGACGCCGGACCGGACCAGGTTGACCACAGCTGATGTACCGGTCGCACCGGCTCCCACCACGGCGACATTGCGGAGCACAGCCGGTGCCTGCGGATCACACCGCGGCGATGTCGAAAAGCGCGCCCGCGTCCTCCATGCTCACCAGAACGGCGAGGGACTTCCGGACCACGGGCTCGTCCTCGTGGACGAAGTACACGATACCCGTGCTTCCCGTGGTGAGAGCGTGGTCCTTGATGGTGGTCCCGACTTCGGGCAGGGACGTGACGCTGTGAAAACCCGGCAGGCGGCGGACGGCTTCCAGCCCCGGGATGCCACGCAGAACACCGGAACCGAAACTGCGCAGGAACGCCTTCCCCATCACGTTCGGCGGGGTGTACCCCACAGGCAGACGCCGCCGGAAGTCGGCGGGAGCGAGCAGGCTCTCGACCAGGAGGTGCTGCTGGCTCGATCCGAAAGCCTTGAAGTAGGGATCCGGGTCAAGAGTCGGCCCGAGGATCCGGGCGTTCACCTCGATGATCCGGGGCCCGGCCTGCGTGAGACGCACGTCCGTGTTGGCCGCGCCGCGCCGGATCCCGAGAGCGTCCAAGCACGCGTATACGTAGGCGAGGACACGGTGTTCCTCGGGCCCGAGACGGTGGCAACTGATCGTGTAGCGCCGGGTCGGCGTGCCGCCGCGTTCGTCGACACAGCTGCGCGACAGCTCGTAGAGACAGTGCTGTCCGTCCAAGCTCACTGTGGCGACGAGGTACTGGGAACCGGGAAGATACTCCTGCACGAGCACTGCCTCGTTGACCGTGCCGAGCAGGTTGGAGCGATGGTGGATGGCCCTGAAATGCTCGGCGGCCTCCTGTTCCGTACGGCAGATCCTGCACCCGTCGCTCCCGGAACTGCCGGGGGGCTTGGCGACAACCGGCAGTCCCACGTGATCGAGGGCGCCAGGCAGGTCTTCCCTGGCGGTTACGAGGGCCTGACGTGGCACCTCGATGCCGGCGTCATCCAGAGCTTTCACCATCCGCGCCTTGTCACACCGTGCCGAGGCCGTCGCATCGTCGTTGCGTGGAAGGTCCAGGTGCTCGGCGAGACGGTGGGCGAGGTCGACGCCGGCCTCGCTCCCGGGAACGACGTGTCGTACACGCAGGTCGCGCAACAGGCGGGCGGTGCTGTGCACGTCCCGGTGGATCACACGCCGACCGGGGCCTCCGTCCTCGGCCGCCGCGGCGAAGTGCCCGTCGTAGACGAGCAGACACTCCTCGCCGCGCTCCCGGAAGGCCGCCGACAGGAAAACGCCGCTCGACACAGGGTTCACGAGGGCAATCATCAGCGTGCCTCCTCCCATCGATGTCCGCCTGAACCAGCTGCCCGCACCCGAGTCGGAGTCCGGCCCGACGAGCGCACCCCCCTCAGACTATTCCCGCACCCGGTAAGACGCGATCGGGAAAAGATCGATAAAACCGTCTGGACCGACGCCGGCCCAGAAAATGCAGGATCATTAAAACGAACTAGAATGGATCGTCGAGATCCTTCCAGTTCCTCGATCCCTCCCGCTCCTGGTTGAATTTCTTACGAAGTCCCGCGCAAAGTGATGCAGTCATGGCGAAACGTTCCTCTGTCCCCGCCCGGCACGCTCCTCGCTTTCCCGCGTTCACCGGGGTTTTTCCGCCGGGATGCACGGCCTACGTGATGGGTCAGTACGGTGTGCAGTCCGCTGCTGATGCGACGCATGAGACGGCAGCGGCGGAAATGCGTGAGAGGTTCCGGTCCGCCAGCCGACCGGATGTCGTCGATCGGGGTTCGTTCACGGATTCTTCGGGACTGACGAACACCGTGTGGTTCGCCTACTGGCTTGAGCCGGCCCGTCACCGCTCGTGGGTCGCCGAGGGACAACGCTCGGCTCCCTTCCAGGAAGCAGGCTGGTGGTGGGAAGAGGCACTGATTCCCGTCGAAGCCACCGAAACCCTGCACACCCACCGGCAGGATCAGTACCCCACGAGCGGCCTGGCGGAAATCCTCGACCAGGAACCGACCGAACTGCACGACTACTGGGGATCCGCGCGCGACCGCATGCGGAACTCCTCCGCTCCGCCGACCCGTGGTGCCGCGCTCGAGATCCACGACAGCACCGTGGATGTGGTCGTGGAAGGCGGCATCTGCCTGATCCGTACTGCCCAGGACTGGTCAGGAAGCAGTGTTTTCCGCCTGCCTTTCCTGCAAAAGGTTCAGCCGGTCAAAAAAAGAGGTGTCGCCTACCTCGGCGAGCACCCGGAAACCGGTTGCATATGCACGCGAGAGATATCCGAGCAGGATATGGATGGGCGTCTGCTGGACAGAGCGTGCACCGTGGCCTGGTTCGTATCGCTCGATCATCTTCTGTCGTGGACCCATTTTCACGAAACGCACCTGAGGATATACCGATCGTTCTTCTCCATGCTTCATGAGGAACAGAGTCCCCTGGACGTCGCTCTGTGGCACGAGGTCAGCGTGCTCCCACCAGGTTCCGTACGGGCCCGCTATGTCGGATGCCATCCGGACACCGGATTGCTGCCACTCGGCCTCTCCCGCCATGAATGAGACGGCCAGGTCCGCCGCCGCTTCATCTCCCGGGTCCTTGTCCAGCACCTGCCCCGCCCCGTCCAGTGAAAGGACCCAGCACGTGACGCGCCATGAATCCGACACCGGCCTGCCCATCCCCGACCCACCCGTCTTCGCCTCCCCCGCCAACGAACGCCGCCACCGCAAACAGCGTCTGACCGCGGCCCTGCGCCTCTTCGGCAAGTACGGGTACGGTGAAGGCATCTCCGGCCACATCTCCGTGCGTGATCCCGAACACCTTGATCACTTCTGGGTCAACCCCTTCGGTCTCTCCTTCAACCGCCTCCGCGTCGCCGACCTGATCTGCGTCGATGGCACCGGGACCGTGGTGGAGGGCCATCACCGCCTCAACACCAGCGCCTTCGTCGTCCACTCACCCATCCACGAACTGCGCCCCGATGTCACCGCCGCCGCCCACGGCCACACCGTGCACACCCGCGCATTGGGTTCCCTCGGCCAGCTCCTGACCCCCCTGGACCAGGAATCAGCCGCCTTCTACCAGCAGCAGGTCCTCTACGAGGACTACGAAGGCCCTTCCGTCACCGTGGCCCAGGGCCGTGACATGGCGCACAAGCTCGGCGACCACCGGGCCCTCCTCCTCAAGCACCATGGTCTCGTCACCGTCGGTGAATCGCTCGAAGAGGCCGTGCACTGGTTCTTCACCTACGAGACCTGTGCCCACATCCAACTCCTCGCATCGGCAGCCGGAACCCCTCAAACCCTCACCCACGAACAGGCCCTCGCCGCAGCGGAAGGCTTCGGTGCCCCCGAACTCGCCCGCTTCAGTTTCGAGCTCCTGTGGGAAGAAATCACCCACGAACACCCGGAACTGCTCGACGAGTGACGCCCGTAACACCGGCAAAAAGAGGCCTGTGAAACGACCGCGTTCCTCCTTGTCGTAGCCCTTGGTCAGCCCTGTACCGGGGTGGCGGGGCTGATGGGTGATGACGGTGATGCGGTTGGGACTGATCCCGGGATCTGCGGAAGGTCTGCCAGGACTTCAGCCGTGCCATGCCGCGTTCGACCGGACCCTCGCCGCGGCCAGGGCCCGGTGGCGGTGCGTTGGGTGAGGGTGAGTTCACCGCCCGGTGGGCGTTTGAGTCCGATGGTGGCCAGTGTCGGGGCCGGCACCCTGCCCTGGGCGCGTCGGGGCGGGTTCGGCATGGGATGTGGGAGGGCGTGATGGGTGTGGGCGAGCGGGAGTCGTGGACGACGGAGGCGTTCGGTGCTTCGCACCAGGGCGCGGTTGGTGTGCTGCCGGCCGACGGCAGCGTGCCGGACCCTGTCTTCATCGACGTGACCTCTGCGGGCGGCGGGCGGGAAGTATCGCACTGGAGCGTCTACGACGGGAGCGAGGGTCTCGTGCGGGCACCGCGGGCCGCCGCGCTGCGGGCTGTGTGCTCCTGCGGCTGGACCAGTCCGCCCCACACCCCTGCAGTGGGAGGAGTTCGGTGAGCAGGACCTGGTCCGAGCGGCCGGGGACGTGGCGGACACCTGTGCTATGGCGGTGACCTCTGTCGTGCCGTCGGCTGCTCGTTCCACTGTTGTGCTGACATGGGTCACGGTGCTGTTCGGGTTGGTGTTCCAAAAGTATGTTTCCGACGTGACGGTGTTGGGCGGTGTCAGAGCGATGAGTGCCGCCGGGACCGACCGAGGGCATGAAATTCGCTCGGTCGCAACCCTCCCGAAGTCATGAAATTCTTCACCGCGCAAATCCGCCAGAGGCACAAAATTGTTCCTTCGGCAAATCCACCGGAGGGCATATATTCCGTTCGGCCGCAACAGCCTTGCCGGAAGATTCTGAGCTTGACGGCGTCCTGGAGCTTTCTTATAGTCCAGTCGTCCAGCTCCCCCCATATATCCGAAGGTGTTCATGACCGCGCCTCCAGCCTTGCCGAAGTCCAGGCAGCGTTTGATTCTTGCCGTTCTTATGCTGTGTTCGCTGTTGATTTGGATAGACAATACCGTCCTGAGTACTGCGCTGGAGACCCTTGCGGACCCGGCGCGCGGACTGGGGGCGAATCCCGGTCAGCTGCAGTGGGCGACCGGTTCGTACACTCTGGCCTTCGCCACATTGATGTTCACCGCGGGCGCCTTGGGCGATCGATTCGGTCACCGGACTGTGTTCTCCAGTGGGCTGGTGATCTTCGCCGGGTCCTCGCTGTGGGCGGCGTACGCAGGTGACGCGGGCCAGCTGATTGCCGCCAGGGCTGCGATGGGGGTGGGCAGCGCGCTCATCACGCCCGCCATGATGGCCATCCTCGTGTGGACCTTTACCGGCCCGGCGCGGGCTGGCGCGATCGGCGTTTTCTCGACGTCGGCCGGTGTCGGAATGGCTGCCGGCCCGGTGCTGGCGGGATTCCTGCTCGATCATTTCTGGTGGGGCTCGGTCTTTCTGATCAATGTCCCGGTCGCGGCATTGGCGCTGCTCGGGCTCGCCGTGTTGGTTCCGAATTTCCGCAGCCCTGCTCTGCGGCCACTGGACCCCGCTGGAATGCTGCTGTCGATCAGCGGGCTCGTGGCGCTGGCCTACGGGCTTATCCGGGCGGGGCAGGTGGCGGTGTGGAGCCGTACCGACGTCTGGGCGCCGATCGTCGCCGGTCTGGTTCTGCTGGCCGTTTTCGTACTCGTCGAACTGCGTGTCAAGGTGCCCAGCTTCGATCCGCGGCTGCTCGCGCACCGCACCTTCGGCGGCGGCAACGCGGCCCTCGGGCTGCTGCTCTTCGGCGTCGCCGCCATCACCTTCTATAACGCCTTCTATCTGCAAGGTGCTCTCGGGTTTTCGCCGATGAAGGCGGGTTTGGCCAATATTCCGACCGCATTCGGCGCGCTCGCCGGGGCGCCCCTTGCCACGCGCCTGGTACGCCGCCTGTCCCTACGTGCCGTCGCTGTGCCGGCCCTGACCGTGGCCGCGCTGACCATGGGCGGGTACGGGTTCCTCGGCCTCCAGACCCCACTCGTCTGGATCGAGATCCTGTTGCTGGTGCAGGGCCTCTCGGTCGGCATCGTGATCGGCCCCGTCACGGCCGCGTTGATCAGCAACCTGCCGCTGGAACAGGCCGGTGCGGGATCGGCCGTCACCAACACCGTGCGACAGACCGGCAGTGTGATCGGAATCGCGGTAGGCGGCACGATCATGTCGATCGTGTACCGCCGTGCGATCGAACCTTCGCTGGACGGCGCACCCGGTCCGGTGCGGGACCAGGCGCGAGTCTCCGCCGAACAGGCCCGCCACGTCGCCACCGCCGCCCACCGGCCGGCTCTTGCCCAAGCCGCCGATAACGCGTTCGTCCACGCCATGCACGTCGGCGCGGGCTGGATCGCGGCCATCGCCCTCCTCGGAGCGGCTGTGTTGCTGATCACCTTGCCTGCTGCCGGAAAGGAGAAGCGTCCGGTGCCCGAGCCGGACTGTGAAGAGGCCCGCAGCTCCGTCTGAGAGCGTGAGGGCAGAACCCTTCGGCTCAGGCCCGGCCGGTTCCAGGATCCTGCGGTGGCGGCCGCACCCGACAAAGACGGTGCGGAGAATGTCGGGTGGTCGGGGCCGGTGCCGCCGCACGATGGGGGCATGGATGACACGACTCTGGTATCCCGCTTCCTCCGCGACGGTTTCGTCAAGCTGAAGGGCGCCGTCGCGCAGCGTGTGGCCATGGACTGCGCGCGGCTGCTGTGGCGGGAGGCGGGCTGCGACCCGGACGACCCGGCAACGTGGACGCAGCCCGTGCACTGGGTGCCCGGCATGGCGCAAGGGCCGTTCGCCGCCGCGCCCAACTCCCCCGCCCTGCACCGCGCGTACGACCTGCTCGTCGGCGCGGGACGCTGGGAGCCGCGCTACTCGCTGGGCACGTTCCCGCTGCGGTTCCCGCACGAGGAGGAGCCAGACGACGCGGGCTGGCACATCGAGGGGAGCTATCTGCCGGAGGGTGAGAGGTGGTACTTCACCAATCTGCGGTCCCGGGGCCGGGCGCTGCTGATGCTGTTCCTGTTCAGCGAGGTCGGTGAGGACGACGCCCCGACCCGGATCCGGGTCGGCTCCCACCTCGATGTGCCGAAAGTGCTGGAGAAGTACGGCGAAGAGGGGGCGAGCGGGCTGACACTCGCCCCCGATCTGGTGGCAGCGTCCGAGCACCGGCCAGTCGCCCTCGCCACCGGGTCCCCGGGTGACGTCTTCCTGTGCCATCCGTTCCTGGTGCACGCGGCGCAATCACACCATGGGGTCCGGCCGCGTTTCATGGCCCAGCCGCCGCTGATGCCGGCCGCTCCGTACGAACTTAAGCGGGCCGACGGCGCGTACTCGCCCGTGGAGATCGCGATCCGTCGGGGCCTGGGGCTCGCCACCCCGGGTCCGGACGGGGACGGCACCGGCCGTGGGCCGAGCGGCCAAGCCTCATGACACCATGCGGGACGAGATCACGGAAGCACCAGCGGCCCAGGTCAGGATGCGCCCCTCGGCATCGGGTACGGCGTGGTGGACGCCGGAGGAAGGAGACCGGGCATGCTGGAGCGGCTGAATCTTGCTCTGGAGCACATCGAGCGCCATCTCGACCGCGAGATCGAGGTGGAAGAGCTGGCACGCGTCGCGGCCACCTCGGAGTACCATCTGCGCCGGATCTTCTCCGCGCTCGCGGGCATACCGCTGTCGGAGTACATCCGGTGCCGCCGGCTCACCCTCGCGGCGGCCGAAGTCCTCGCGGGACGTGAGACGTTGCTGACGATCGCGGTGCGCTACGGCTACGGCTCCGGGGAGGCGTTCGCGCGGGCGTTCCGCGCCATGCACGGCATCGGGCCGGGCGAGGCACGCCGTACCGGCGCCGCGCTCGTCTCCCAGCCCAGGATGGCCTTCCGCCTCGCCATCGAGGGGCGCAGCACGATGCGCTACCGCGTCGTGGACAAGGCGGACTTCACCGTCGTCGGACTCAAGACCCGGGTACCGCTGGTGCACACCGGGCCCAACCGGGCGATCTCGGACTTCGTCCGGGGAATCGCCCCGCGGACCCTGACGCTCCTGGAGGAACTGTCGGACCAGGAGCCGCACGGCATCATCGCGGTCTGCGACGACCTGAGCCCCCACCGGGCCGAGAACACCGAACTCGACTACTACCACGGCGTGATCACCTCCGCGGCCGCGCCCGCGGGTACGACCACGCTCGACGTGCCGGCCGGCAGCTGGGCCGTCTTCACGGCCTCCGGACCGGTCCCACAGGCCATCCAAGAGCTGTGGCGGGACGTGTTCACCGAGTGGTTCCCGTCGAATCCGTACCGTAGCCGCCCCGGCCCCGAGATCCTGCGCACCCGCCTGTCGCCGGAGCGGACCGAGGCCGACGCCGAACTGTGGCTCCCGGTGGAACCCGAGCGCCGCTGACCGAAGCGGGCACTCCTCGGTGGACCTCCGCCTGCGCCGTACGGCCGCTGCTCTTAGGCACCTGCTCCCATGGTGATGTGGTGGCCGACGCGGCCTTCGCGTCCGGAGTGACAGCCGGCCCGCCTACCGCAGGGAGTGGAACCAGCGGACCACGGCGGCGGTTCCCGCCTGTTGGGAGCCCAGGTGCCGGGAGCCGCCGTAGTCGGGTGGCGACGACGAAGCCGACGGCCCAGAACATGCCGGTGGCCAGGGGTATGACGGGGCCGCCGACGATCATGCCGATCGCGAACGGTGATAAGCAGACCGGCATGGGAGACGCCGACGCCGAGGCCGGAGGCGATCTCCGGGAGGAGTCCGGCGATGACGAACTCGGTGGTTCCCATCAGGAACGTGCCGGCGGCGAGCACCCAGACGACGAAGGGCAGCTTGCCGGGGTTCCGAGGCGGTGGGCATGCGGGGGTCCTTGCCGGGTTTCGGGTTTCAGGCGGGTCGGTGCGCGGCGGTACGGGCCGGTCGGCGGACGGCTTCGATGGTCACCTCGGAGGAAGCGGCCAGCCGGTCGATGTCCCGGTCGTCGGCGAGGTGGCCGAGGATGACGATGCCGTCGGCGCAGGGGACATCGCGGTAGTACAGGACCAGTTGGCCCCCAGGGCGCGTAGGAGCCGAGGTCACCGTCTCGCGGGAACCGCTCAGCCGAGCGGAACGCCCGTGTGGCGCTCCAGAGCGGCGATGAGCCGGACCTGGAAACCCTCGTCGGCCGCTGCGGGGCGCGGGGGTTGTGGCTGCTGGTGGTACCGGTAGCCGCCGGTGTGCGGGGATACGTCGTGGTGCGTGGCGAGCCAGACCTGTGTGCGGTGACCGGCGGCCAGATCGTCCGGTGCGCCGGCACCGCCCATGCGGGTGGGGACCCACCCCGGATCGACTGCGTGACTGGCGGTCGCTTCCCAGCGGGAAGCGAAGGCGAGGGCGAGAGCGGTGACCCACAGCTTGCTGTCGTCGTGGGAAGCGGTGCCGCCGGTCAGCCCCCGCAGGTCGGTCGTGCCCGTCCGGTGCATGGAGCTGCTGAGGTAGACGAGGGTGCCCGGTTTCTCCATCAGGGCTTTGAGCACGTAGGGCGCGATGGTGTTGACGGTGACCGCTTCGGGCGGGCGCAGGACGCCGGCGTTGTGGATGACGGCATCGAAACGGCCGAACTCACCGGCCTGCCGGGCGACGCCGCGCATCTCCTCCGGGTCGGCCAGGTCCCCGGTGACGACGCCTTTCCACCGGGCGGTGCCGTCCGGGTCACGGAGACGGGCCGGGGCGCGGACGTGCACGACCACGTCGTGTCCCGCGTCGGCCAGCGCCCGCGCTGTGTTGCGCCCGAGCCCGCTGGATGCCCCGGTCACCAGGACCAATGCCATGTCAGTCGTCTCTCGTTCAGATGAGGGGGCACTGTGAAGCCCCGAAACGGCCGTCGCGACCGGCCCACGTCGGCCACTCCACAGGGATGTACGGCGAGTACACCCCTACCACGGCGGCCACCCCGCCTCCCTTTTTCGCACGGATCAGGAAAGGCCGCTTCCACCGGACCCGTCACGGCCCGTCCTCCCTCGCGCTGGCTGGAGGGAGGCGGGGTGTGAAGTCCCTTTGTCGAGCGCCTGCACCCCGCGGCCGGCCGTATCGCTTCTCGCGGAGAAACGTAGGAGAGGACCGGGTGCGGGGCACGGCGTGTCGACTGTCCGAAGCTGCTTGCCTTCCGGCTCGGCGCCTGGGTAGAGTTTCTGCCGTCAAAGCTTTCCAAGATGCTTTATAGGCAAGTAACTTGCCGCTCCAGGCGCTGCCGCACAAGGGGGACTTCATGCAGGCCAAGGTGGCTGTGGCGTACCACAGCGGTTACGGGCACACAGCGAAGCAGGCAGCTGCCGTTGCGGCCGGGGCGGAGAAGGTCCCGGACACCCAGGTCACGCTCGTCTCGCTCGCGGAGCTGACCGACGAGCTGTGGCAGACGTTGCAGGAGTCCGACGCGATCATCTTCGGGACGCCCACCTACATGGGCGGCAGCAGTGCCGTCTTCCGCGCCTTCATCGAGGCCACGAGCAAGGTCTGGGGAGACAACCTCCGCTGGAAGAACAAGATCGCCGGCGGCTTCACCAACAGCGGCAACATGTCCGGCGACAAGCTCAACACGCTGTTCGACATCGCTCTGTTCGCCGCCCAGCACGGCATGATCTGGGTCGGCCTCGCCGAGTACGGCGGCTGGAACACCTCGACGGGCAGTCCGGAGGACATCAACCGGCTCGGCAGCTGGCTCGGCGCCATGTCGCAGGCCAACAACGACGAGGGACCCGACGTCACGCCGGGCGCCGGCGACCTGCGGACCGCCGAGGCCCTGGGCCGTCGCATCGCCGAAACCACGCACGTCTTCCTGACCGGACGTCAGGCCGTGGCCTTCGAGGGCGCGTCCACCTGATCACCGGGCACGACACCGCAGTCAAGCATGTGGGGGGACATGGCGATGACTGACTGGCAGGAACTGGCATGGCTCGACGCGCACGCCCAAGCCGATCTGGTCCGCACGGGGCAGATCGGTGTGGAGGAACTGGTCGAGGCTGCGATCGGACGGATCGAGGCGGCGAACGCCACGGTCGGCGCGGTGGCCATCACCGACTACGAACGGGCCCGCAAGCAAGCCGGTGACCCGGAGTTCCGCAGAGCGCTCACCGGATCGGAGGCAACGGGGCCACTGGCCGGCGTGCCCTTCCTGCTCAAGGACCTGGGGGCAGCCTGCGCCGGACTGGAGGCCACGCAAGGGTCCGGTCTGCTGGCGGGCTCCGTCCCCGACCAGGACAGCACGCTGGTCGAGCGGTTCAAGGCCGGCCAACTGCTCATCCTCGGCCGGAGCAACTCGGCCGAGTTCGGTGTCCTGCCCACGACCGAACCCCGTCAGCACGGTCCGACGCGCAACCCGTGGGACCTCGGCAGATCCTCCGGCGGGTCCAGCGGCGGCGCCGCGGCGGCCGTTGCGGCAGGCCTCGTACCGGTCGCCCACGCCAACGACGCCGGAGGTTCCATCCGTATCCCGGCCGCGTGCTGCGGAGTCTTCGGCCTCAAACCCACCCGGGCCCGCACCCCGCTGGGCCCGCAGGTGGGAGACCTCATGAACGGGCTCGCCGCCGAGCATGTGGTCAGCCGCTCCGTACGGGACAGCGCGGCGGCCCTGGACCTGATCGCGGGTCCCGCCCCTGGCGATCCCTACCCGGCGCCACCGCCGCCCGGCCCGTTCCGCGACGCCGTCACCGAGCCCCCGCGCCGGCTGCGCATCGCCTTCACCACACGTGCCGGCACCGCCACCCTGCACGCCGCGTGTGCCGAGGCCGTCCTGGAGGCCGCCCGGCTCTGCGCGGACCTCGGACACACGGTCACCGAGGACGCGCCGGCCCCGGCGATGCCCGATGTCGCCGACGCGTTCCTCGACGTCTGGGCGGCCGGGGTATCCTCCGCGGTCACCGCCCAGAGCGCTGTGGCCGGACGTACCCCCACACCGGAAGCCGTCGAGGAACTCACCTGGTGGCTCTACGAGCGGGGCCGCTCCCTGTCGGGCGCGCACTACCTGCTCCAGATCGGCCATCTCCAGCGCACCGCGAGAGCCCTCGCCGCCTTCCACGACTCCTACGACGTGCTGATCTCGGCCGTCACGGCGTCCCCGCCACCGCCCCTCGGCTTCTGCGCGCACGGAAACCCCGAGCAGCAGCTCGCCCGGGCGCTGGCCTTCGCCCACGAAACACCACTGGCCAATCTGACCGGCCAGCCGGCCATGTCCGTACCGCTGCACCACGACGCGGCGGGGCTGCCCGTCGGCGTGCAGTTCACCGGCCGGTACGGGGACGAGCACACCCTGCTCGCCCTCGCGGCCCAGCTGGAACAGGCCCGGCCCTGGGCCCGGCGGAGGCCACCTCTCACCCACCGCTGACGGGTCTCTGCGCAAACGCCCCGTGCCCTGAGCCGGGCCGCGCGCCCTCGCACACACCGTGCTCCGACCGGCGACGGTGACCCACGCCGGCATGCTCCGTGTCGACATCAGTCTCGTGAGAGCTGCTCGCGCCCCTCACGGGTGCGGTACAGCCGTTCGCCGCCCCAACACGCACAGCGGCCAGAGGCATGCCACCCGCGCCCGCACCACCGAGCATCCGCGTACCGCCACGCCGACGACCGTGTGCCCTCGCACGCGGCGACCACCCTGCCCGCAACAGGAGGTTCCCTCATGTTCCAGACCACCACTGACGAACAGTTGACCGGCAACCCGATCGACGAGGTGATCGGCGGCACCATCCACTACGCAGCGCTGACCACCGCGGCCAAGCTCGGCCTCTTCACCATCCTGGAGGAGCGAGGTCCGCTCGGTGCCGAGGAACTCGCCGAGGCGGCCGGCGCCACGGCCGACGGCATCCGCGCCGTGGCCGACGTGGTCACCGTACTCGGCTGGCTCGCCCTGGAGGACGGGCGCTACCGCAACGGTCCGCTCGCCGAGCGCTGGCTGGGAGGACAGGGCGAGTACGACTTCACCCCCGCGCTGCTGTGGGCGTACGAGCTGATCAACGTCATGTGGGAGCTGCCGCAGGCCGTCCGGGACGGCAAGCCCGCCCAGTCGCTGTGGGAGCGCTGGGAGAACAACCCCGACGCCGGGCGGGACTTCTCCGAGTACATGAAGATCAAGTCACGGCTGACGGTGGACTCCATCGTGGACGCCGTCGAGCTGCCCGAGGGCGCCCGCAGGCTGCTCGACCTCGGCGGCTCGCACGGCTTGCACTCCATGGCCATGTGCCGGCGACACCCTCGGCTCACGGCGACGATCATGGACCTGGACGAGGCACTCGCCAATACCGGATCGGCCATCGAGAAGGCCGGTCTCGCCGACCGCGTCTCCCTGCGCCGGGGCAGCTTCCTCAGCGGCGACCTCGGCTCTGACTACGACGTCGTGTTCCTCTTCGAGATCGTGCACAACCACACCGACGAGGAGAACCGCGACCTGATCGCCCGCGCCGCCAAGGCGCTGCGCCCCGGCGGCAGGATCGTCATCCTGGAAGACGTGCGCGGTGCGGAACTCGACGCCCACAACGCGGCGTTCAGCCTCGCGATGTTCGCCTGCTCGGGCGACCGCACCTACAGCTTCCCCGAGATCTCCGGCTGGCTCACGGACGCCGGGCTCGGCGGCGTCGAGCAGATCCGGCTGCCGTCCTCCGTGTCCCTGGTCATAGGCACCAAGTGACGGTGTCCGGCCGAGGGAGAGGAGAAACAGCGTGCAGATCGCCCTTGCCCGCCGGTCGACCCGGCAGTGGCAGACCGCAGCGGAGCTTGCGCACCAGGTGTACGCCACGTCGTACGAGGCGGACGTGGTCCCGAACCCCGACCTTTTCATCGTTGCCGGACCGAGCGGGGACACCGGCTCAGACGGCGAGGTCGTGGCCTGTGCCGGGCTGACCTTCGGCACCGACCGTCCCCTGTTCTCCGAGCGGTACCTCGATACCGACATCGAGGGTGCCATCAAGGCGGCCCTCGGCACCTCGGCCGACCGCAGCCGGGTCGTCGAGGTCGGCGCGCTGGCCAGCGCGCGGCGCACCATCGGCCGGGAACTCATCCGCGTCACACCCATCATGTCCTGGTGCCTGGGGATGGAGTACATCCTGTGCACCGCTACGCGCAGCCTGGTCACCACGCTGCACCGCGTCGGGATCGCGTTCGTGCCGATCGGGCCGGCGGACCCCGGCCGGATCGAGCCGGAGGAACTGGGCCGCTGGGGCACGTACTACGCCCACGAACCCACCGTCGGGGTCATCCCGCTCAACTCCCTGCACCGGCTGTTCGCCGACGCCACCGGCCGTTACACCGTCACCGAACTGCAATTCCGTGTCCCCGAGTTCGAGGAAGCCGAGCATGCGACTCGTTGAAGAGGCACTCGTCCGGACAGCGGAGTCGGACCGCCCGCTGGTCGAAGTGCAGGGCCCCGGCGGCACAACGGTCAGAAGCCTGAGCTACCGCGAGGTGAGCCGGCGCGCCCAGGCCCTCGCCGGATGGCTCCGCCCCGTCGACGGGCGGGCCCCACGGGTCGGCGTGGTCTGTGGGAACACCCCGGAGTTCGTGGTCGCCGACCTCGCGCTGATCGCCCAGCGGGCGGTCGAGGTGCCGGTCCCGCTGGCCTTCTCCGCCGAGCAGGCCGCGGGACTGCTGGACGGTGTGGACCTCTGCCTGGTGGACCGGGCCGGGCAGGAACGGCTGGAGCAGTGGGGCAGGCGGCGGGTCCTCGGCGTCGACTGCCCCCTGGTGACGGTGACCGCCGAGGGGCCGGTGCCCGACGCGCCCCTGCGCCTCTCGGCCCTCGGAGATCCGGAAATCGCGGCCGACTGGGAGTGCAAGGTCATCCACACGTCGGGCACCACCTCGCGTCCCAAGGGCGTACGCATCCGGGCCCACGGCCTGGAGGCTCTGCTGACCTCGCTGCGTACCGTGATGCCCGAGGGAGCGTTCACCCGCTATCTGTCGGTCGTGCCGTTCAGCCTGCTGATCGAGCAGGTCACCGGTCTGTACCTGGTCCTCCTCGACGGTGGCACCCTGGTGCTGCTGCCCGAGGACATGCCGCTGGTCGGCACCGCGGCGGCGGCACCGGCCGACGTCCTGCCCCACGTGGCGGCGGCCCGGCCCACCGCGATGGTCGCCACCCCGGCGCTGGTCGAGGCGTTCGCCGTCCGGGCGGACACGGCGCTCGGCGGAGGCGAGAACGTCGTCACGGCCCTGTTCGGGACCGGCCAGGCACCGCTGGTCTGTTGCGGCGGCGCACCTGTCCACCCGGATCTGCTGCGCCGCCTGGAGGGGTACGGGCTTCCCGTCCACGAGGGCTACGGACTGTCCGAGAACAGTTCCGTGGTCAGCTGGAACACCCCCTCCGCCCGCCGGACCGGAACGGTGGGGCGCCCTCTGCCGCACGTCACCGTCCGTATCGCGGACGACGGCGAACTGCTGGTCAACAGCACCTCGCTGTTCGCCGGATACACCCGCGACGACCCCTCCAGCCTCGTTCTCGATGCCGACGGCTGGTTGCACACGGGCGATCTGGCGGACATCGACGAGGACGGCTTCATCAGCATCACCGGACGCAAGAAGAACGTCATCGTGACGGCGGCGGGCCGCAACGTCGCCCCGGAGTGGGTCGAGGCCCAGTACGCGCGGCTGCCGTTCGTCCGGGCGGTGGCCGTGGTCGGCGACGGCCTGACCGCCCTGCACGGCCTGTTCCTGGTCGACGGCTCGGTCGATCCCGCCGAGGCCGAGAAGGCCGTACGCGCCTTCGGCGAGGAGCACCTGTCGCAGGTGGAACGGGTGGCGCGGCCGCACATCGTCGCCGCCTCCGAGACGCTGTACCGCCGGTACTTCACCGTCACCGGCAGGCCCATGAGGAAGACCGTCCAGTACGACCTTGTCAACGGAACGCTGCACGCCGGCGAAGCCGACGGAGCCATCGAAGGAGCAGAAGCATGACCAGCAGCGCCGAGGTCCGCCCCTACGGCACGGCGGCCGGGAAGCTTGTTCTCGCGGGCGGAACGGACTCGCTCGGCGCCCTCGACCCCTCCTGGGTCACCGGGTTGCTCGCGGACTCCGGATTCCTGCTGTTCCGTGGGTTCCGCACGGACCTGGAGGAGTTCTCGGTGTTCGTCAAGGCACACTCCGCACGGATCACGCTCGACCCGGCCCGCAGCTTCCACGGCGGCGAGGTGGCCCAGAAGGTCGACGCGGGCACCGCGGCCGTCGGCCTGCACCTGGAGAACGGCAACAGCCCTTTTGGCCCGGACTTGACCTGGTTCTTCTGTGAGAAGGCCGCCTCCGCGGGCTCGCAGACCACCGTCTGCGACGGCTACCGGGTGTGGGACGCGTCGAGCCCGCGCGCCCGTGAGGTGTTCGGCAGCAGCCCGATCACCTACACGCGGCGTGTCGAGGAGGCCAAGTGGAAGGCGTTCGTCGCCCACCAGCTGGAGGGCCGCAAGGATCCGGTCGACATCACCTTCGCCGACATGGAGGCCCTGGTCGGCGCGGACCCGCACACGCGCCTGGCCCTGGAGGAGGACGGTGCGATCCGGTACGCGTACACCACCGGTGCCGCCCACAGCACCCTGTTCGGCACCCGGCTCGCCTGGGCCAACAGCATCTTCGGACCGTCGTACAACTACGAGATGCCCCGGATCACTTTGCAGGACGGCGAGGAGATCCCCGCCGATCTGCGGGCCGAGCTGAAGGCCCTCACCGATGAACTGACCGAGGACATCGACTGGCAGGACGGCGACATCGCGCTCATCGACAACACCCGCGTGATGCACGGCCGACGGGAGATCCTCGACACCGACCGCACCATCTACAACGCCCAGAGCTACATCCGCCGCGAGCTGGTCGACGGTGTCACCGCGGGAGGCGAGGGCTGATGACCCAGGCGGTTTTCCACGCGTTCACCGACCCCCGGATCACGGCCGTACTGGACGACATCGCCCGGGACGCCCGGCATGACGACGACGTCATGCGCCGTGCCTACGAAACGGCCGCCGCCTGGCCGGCGCCGCCCACCCCCGAGGAGGCGGCCGAACTGTGCGCCGAGGCCGCCCTGCCGGTCCATCCGCAGGTCGGCACGCTGCTCTACCAACTGGTCCGTGGCGCGCGCCCACAGCTCGTGGTCGAGTTCGGAACGTCCTTCGGCGCCTCGACGCTGTACCTGGCCGCCGCGGTGCGCGACAACGGCACCGGCCGGGTCGTCGGCTCCGAACTCCACCGCGGCAAGGCCCGACGGGCCGGCGCCCACCTGGAGAGGGCGGGCCTGCTGGACGTCGTCGAGATCCGCACCGGCGACGCCCGCGAGGAGTTGTCCGACCTGCCAGGCCCGATCGGCCTGCTGCTCCTGGACGGCTGGAAGGAGTTGTACCTGCCGGTTCTGCGGGTTGTCGAACCGGCCCTGGCGGACGGCGCACTGATCGTCTCCGACAATCTGCCGATGCTTCCGGAGGAGTTCGTCGCGTACGTCCGCGAGCCCGCGAACGGCTATCTGTCCCAGCGGCTTCCGCTGGGCGACGGCATCGAACTGAGCGTACGCACCCGCCCTCGCCCGACCGGCGAAGGAGCGTGAGGAGATGCCCGCATCATCACGCGACCGGCTGCGACCGGCGGTCTTCTGGAGAACGGCGGCGGTGGCCGTGACATCACCGTCGCGTCGGCCCTACGGCCCCCCGGGCCCGTTGTGCGACACCGCCGTACGCCTGTGCGCGCGGCTGCTGGACGAGGGCGTTCCGGCCCTTCACTTCTCCCTGAACACCACGGCGGCCACCCGGCATGCCCTCGATGCCCCGGGCATCGGGACGCGTCCCGCGATGGCGTCGTCCCTCCGACTGGAAGCCGAGCTCGTATGACTCCCCGTCCCACCCGCCGTTCCCTGTTCCGCGCCGGGCAGGCGGTTGCCGCCCCGTCCGGCGAGCAGCCCCGGAGCCAGGCACTCACCCGCGCCTTCGTGTCCCGGTGGACCACCGCCTACCTGGAGGCGTGGCGTACCAAGGACGCCGCGGCCGCCGTACGTCTCTTCACCCCCGACGCCCTGTACGAGGTGGTGCCCGGAGACGCGTCCCAGACCTACCGGGGCCGGGATGCGATCGGACGCTACTGGCGTGATGTCACCTCGGGGCAGTCGGACATCGGCTACCGGCAGGGGACCCCCGTCGTCACCGGCGACCGGGCGGCCGTCGAAATGTGGGTCACCCTGCGTGCCCCGGCCGCCAATCCGGACGGGGACCACTGGATCACCCTGATCGAAACCAACATCCTCACCTTCGGCATCGTGCGATCCGAACGGCTGTGCACCCGCAACAGCGAGTACTGGATCCTGCGCACCGGCCGCCACGAACCTCCGCAGGGCTGGGGGCGGGCGTGAGCGGACGCCGTACCCTCATCGCCGGCGGGCATGTCCTGAGCATGGACCCGGCGATCGGGGAACTGCCGTGCGCCGACGTTCTGGTGGAGGACGACGTCATCCGGTCCGTCGGCCCGGACGCCGGTGCCGGTGCCGCGGACGTCGACGACCACATCGACGCCCGTGGCCGCCTGGTGCTCCCCGGTTTCGTCGACACGCACCGGCACATGTGGCAGGCGGTGCTGCGCGGCTGCGGAGCCGACCAGACGCTCGGGGAGTACTTCGAGACCGTCCTCGGGACCCTGGGCCCCCGGCTGACCCCGGACGACCTGTACGTCGGCAACGCGCTCAGTGCGTTGGCCGCCCTCGACGCCGGTGTGACCACCGTCCAGGACGTCTCGAGCGTCGGCAAGCCCACTCCCGAGCACACCGACGCCCTCCTCGACGCCTTGGAGTCCTCGGGGGTGCGCTGTGTCTTCGCCTACGGGATGGGCCCGGCGAAGGACGCCCGCCGTGTCCGCGAGACCCGTCTCGGCACGGACGACGCCCTGGTGACGATGGCCGTGAACGCCGACGGCGGTGGGGACGACGACAGCCGGCGGATCTGGTCCTTGGCCCGGGACCTGGCCATTCCGGCCGCCCTGCACGTGCGGGGCGGCCGGCCGGTCTCCCGGCTGCGCCGGCTGGGCGTACTCAGGCCCGGCACCGTCTTCATCCACGGCACGGGCCTGGAGGAGGGCGAGATGCGGCTGATGCGCGACAGCGGGGCGGCGCTCTCGATCGCGCCCGCGATCGAGATGACCATGGGCCACGGTCTGCCGCCCTTCGGGGCGGCGGCCGCGGCGGGCCTGCGGCCCGGTCTGAGCACGGACGTCGAGGTGGCCGCCGCGGCCGACCTGTTCGGCCCGATGCGCACGGGGTTTCAGGTGGCGCGCCTGTCGGCCCTACAAGGTCAGAGGGAGGGGCCGGACGGGCCGGCCGCCCTGCCCACGACCCGGGACCTGCTGGAGTTCGCCACGATCGCCGGTGCGGAAGTCCTGGGCCTCGGTCGTCAGACGGGGTCGCTCACCCCGGGCAAGCAGGCGGATGTGGTGGTGTTGCGGGCCGACCGGCCGGGGGTGGCGCCGGTGTACGACGCCGTGGGGACGGTGGTCTCGGCCATGGGCCCGGGCGACGTGGAGACGGTGCTCGTCGCCGGCCGTGTGATGAAACGCGACGGCAGGCTTGTCCACTCTGATCTGCCCCGCCTACTGGAGCGCGCGGCAGCGGTACGCGACCGACTGCGCGAACCGGCGCCGGGGAGGTGAGCACCGGCTGCGGCGGGCCCGGACGTGCCGAGGGCCGGGCCGACCACCGCTGGGCTCACCGGTGGATGAGCACGCCTTCCTCGACGGCGGCGAGGGCGACACGCAGGTGTTCGCTCAGGGCCCGGGCCGTGGCGTCGGGTATCCGGGAGACGAGGCGGGCGTGGGCCGCGGTGGTGGCCCGTACCGCCTCTTCGGCTGTCTCGACCCCCAGCGGGGTGAGTTCGACCCAGCTGCTCCGCCCGTCCTCGGCGTCGGCCTCCCGGCTCACGTACCCGGCGGCCACGAGCCGCTTGATCACGTTGCTGGTGCCTCCGGAGGACAACAGCAGTGCCTGCGTCAGATCGGTCGGTTTGAGCCGGTACGGCGCGCCGACCCGGCGCAGGGTCGCGAGCACGCCGTACTCGGCCTGAGTGAGGTGCAGCTTGTCCAGCGCGGAGGCGGCGGTCAGCTCGAAGGCCGACACCAGTAGGGCGGTGCGCTTGGCGAGTTCGAGGGGGAGGCCGGCGATCTCCGGCATCTCGACGCGCCAGGCCGAGATGATCTCGTCAACGTGGTCGGGCTCCACTGGCACCACCTTTCATGGGTTTACTCAAGATAAAGATACTGGGGGACCGGAATCGCTCGGACATCAGCAGCCACCTCACCTGCGGGGTCAGTCGCAGCACCCCCGATTTAGCTTTCCGTATAACTTTACGGAAAGCTTTTAGCGTGTTTCCCCCATGAGCCTCGACACGCGTGTCGCGTGCTGATGGCGACCGACGCGGCCTGATGCAGCACGCTCAGCGTCCCAGCAGCAGCGCGACCGCGTACAGGACGGGCACGGGCACCCCGCTCCAGGACCGCGACCACTGGGAGGGGGACACCGTGGGCCGATGTCCCCGCCAGGGTCACCGCCTCGCCGGCCCAGTACGCGCGGAACGACCGGTTGCCCCGCAGCGCGACGCCGGGTTCCGATGCGGCGATGAGTGTCCTGGTCTCGCCGCCGGCGCTGCCGGCCGTCACGATCGGCTCCCCGTCCGACGGGCCGGAGTGGGCCAGCCCAGCTCGGTGCTCGTCAGGGTGGCGGCCGAGATACGGCCTCGACGGTCTTGCGGATCTCACAGGGGTTGGGGGACATGAGCGTCGTCTCGCCTTCGACGTAGGGGGCGGGTGCTGCGCGGGCCGGGCTGTGTGGGCGGGCTGCGGGCAGGGCTTGGTGGGTCAGCTCGCTGTCTCGTGGTCGGGCGGCTGGGAGCCACGGGGGCCGGGAACCGTGCCGACCGCGGGCGCGAGCCCGTACTGGGCGGCCTGGGCGGTGAACATCCCTTGATACAGGCCGCCTTCGCGGGCCATCAGCTCCTCGTGCGTGCCGTCCTCGACCACACGCCCCTGGTCGAGGACGTAGATGTGGTCGGCGTTCATGGTCGCGGCCAGCCGGTGGGTGACGAGCACCACCGCGTGCCCCTCCTGGGCCAGCGACCACAGGCCCTGGAACGCGGCGATCTCCGCATGCGGATCGAGGGCGCTGGTGGGCTCGTCGACCAGCAGGAACGGCGCCTGCCGGTACCGACTTCGAGCGGTCCCCAGCTTCTGCCACTGACCGCCCGAGAGCTGGACACCGCGCTCGTACCCCTTGAACACGATGGAGTCCCAACCGTGCGGCAGGCCCTCGATCAGGTCCAGCACGTCGGCGTCCTGGGCGGCCTTGCGGACGCGGTCCATGTCCCTGGGGCGGTCACCGGCCCCGATGGCCACGTTCGCGGCCGCGGTCATCTCCCAGCGCGGGAAGTCCTGCGCCAGCAGCCCTACGGCGCCGAAGACCTGGGCGCGGTCGGCCTCCCGGACCTCGACCCGCTCACCCGACTCGCCCTCCCACCACACGTCTCCCCCGGTGGGCAGCAGCAGCCCGGCCAGCACCTTCGTCAGGGTGGTCTTGCCCGAACCGTTCGCACCGACCAAGGCCGTCACCTTGCCCCGGGGCACCCGCACGCTCACGCCCTTCAGCGAAGGGGAGGCGGCTCCCGGGTAGGTGAACGACACCCCCTCTGCCCGCACCTCCCGCACCGGTGCGGGCAGCGGCGTACCGGAGGACGGGATGGCGTTCTCGCCCGCCACCTTGATGGCATCCTCGGTGTCCGTGAGGAACAGCAACTCCTCATACAGCCGGTTGACCTGCTGTACCAGGGAGGTGAGCTGTGCCGTCGAGGTGCGGATGGCGATCACCGCCGTACCGCCGACCGCAAGCGGCAGACCGCCGCCGGCCAGCAGCCACCACAGCACCCCGTAACAGGCCAGCGACGCCACACCGGCGATCGCGCCCGCGACCAGATCCGTCGATGCCTGCGCCCGGGCCAGGCGCCGCTGCTCCATCTCCGTCTGCTTCGACATCTCCTCGTAGCTGGACAGCAGCTTGGTACCGGCGGCGTGCACCCGGATCTCGCCCGCGGCGTGCGGGCGGGTCAGGTAGGCCAGCAGGGAGGCGATCGCCCGCCGGTGGTCGACCCAGTTCAGGCGGGAGATGTAGTCACGGCGCGCGGAGCGGACCGCACCCCACCCCTTGGGCAAGGCGATGGCCAGCAGCATCGGCAGCAAGGCCCAGTGCAGCGACGCCAGCACGACTGCGGCCGCCGCCATGCCGATCACCACACTGCCCACGCCCACCGACAGCCGGAGCATGCTGCGCGCCGAGTCCGTGCCGAACTTCCCCGCCTCCAGAACCCGCTGGACCTCCGGCCGCTCGGTGGCCTCCACCTCCACGTGGGTGACGGCCGCGTAGTACCGGGCGGACACCGCCCGCTCCACCTGCGGCTCCAGCCGGCCCGACATCGCGGTCGACCACGCCGACAGCACCGACGTCGCCACCGCCGCGACCGCCAGCACCGCCAGCGACGGCAGCGCCTCGCGCAGCTTGTCCGCGGTCGGGCCGTCGGCGAACAGCCGGGTGAGGACGCCATTGACCGCCATCAGCCCCCATCCGGCCGTCACGCCCTGCCCTAGCTGGGCGACCACCACCCCCGTCAGGGCCCGCCGGTCCGTCTCCCAGCCGGTGCGCAGCACCGAGCCGACCATCCTGGGGAGCGCTGCCGCCATGTGCCCGAAGCCCAGGCGGGTCAGCGGCCCCGCGTGCCGGACGTAGGACTGGTCATGGCGCAGACGCCCCCCGTACAGCTCTCGCTCGGCGTCCGAGATTCCGGCCTGGCCCGCGGCCTTCGGCGGGCTCGTGGTGTCATCGCCGCCTGGTTCGACTTGCGTCAACGTATTCCCTCCCCGAGGCGTGTTGATGGTGTCGGCGTGTTCAACGACGCCGCCGCGATTTCGAACACGCGCTCTTTCGGTCGCGTCACGGGCGCTGGAATAGAGCGGTTGTCCGAAGGTGCGCAGTGCACCGACCCTTGCCGCGCACGAGCATCCACCCTGGGCGAATTGGCCGAAACGCCGGTGCTCAGCCTGTGCGGCTGTACGCGGTCATCAGGCACCCTCAGCTGAAGCCTCACCCCCTTCACGTGCTCGGTGTGACCGGCAGGCCCAGGCGCAGGGTCATGACCGCGTGGTCGGTCAGTCCGGCTTCGCGGGCCTGCTGGTGGTAGTCGCAGGCGGCAACGTGGGACATGTGGGGCGTGGAGACGAAGACGTGGTCGAAGCGGAAGCCCGCGCCGGTCAGCCCGTACCAGGAAGTGGGCCGTCTTGTCGGGGCGCAGGTGGCGGAAGGCGCGACCAGGGCCGGGCTGTGCACCGGCTGGGCGGGGGTGCGGCAGGCGATGACCGTGCGGTAGTCGCGGTCGGGCGGCTGCGGGGCGATCACGGTGGTGTACCCGCGCTCGGCGAGTGCGGCGACGGTCTGCCTGACGGGTAGGGTCGGCGGGTGGAGCCGAAGAGTGTGAGCGAGTGTCCGTTGCACGGGGCCGGTGTGCGTCCTGACTACCTGGTCGGGCGCCGTCTGGAGCACGTGGTCGCCTCGTGGCACCTGTACGGCTCACAGGCTCCGTCCGGCCCGCTGGACGTGTGGCTGATCGACAGCGAGGCGGTCGCCACACACATCACGACCGGTTCGGACTGGTGCCTGATCGTGGAGACGTCGGACCCCGTCGCGGGATACGACATGGCGGAGTCGGGTCGCGTCGAGGTGGGGCCGATCTGCGGCGAGGGCCCGTTCGCGGATCACCTCGGCGAGACAGTACTGGCGGTCGAGGAAGAGAGTGAACCGGACAGTGGGCGGATCGCGCTGGAGATCGCCTTCGACTCCGGCCGTGTCCGGTGTGAGACCTGGTCCGGAGATCTTCGCCTGTCCGGCAAGTGATCGACAGACCGGGTCGCGCCCTCGCTGTCTCCTCCGCGTGAGGTGCCGCACCGCGGAAAGGGGATTGCATCGGGGGGAGGGCTCACGTTGGCTGGGCAGTATGGCCGAACTGCGTACCGATCGCCTCGCCTTGCGTCGATGGCGTGACTCCGACCTCGAACCGTGGGCTGCTATGAACGCCGATCCCGAGGTGCGAGAGCATCTGGGCGACCTGCTCACCCGTGACCAGAGCGATGCCTCTGTGGCGCGGTTCCAGGCAGACTTCGACCGGCGAGGCTATGGATGGTGGGCGGTCGAGGTGCGGGCCACGGGCCGGTTCATCGGCTTCGCGGGCCTGGATCCGGTGGACGACGGCATGCCGTTCACCGGAGTGGAGATCGGCTGGCGGCTCGCCCGCTCGGCCTGGGGACAGGGCTATGCCACCGAGGCCGCGCTGGCGGTCCTGGCCTACGGCTTCGACACCCTCGGGCTTCCCGAGATCCTCGCCGTCACCACGTCCGCCAACCACCGCTCCCAGGCGGTGATGCGCCGCATCGGCATGACCCGCGACCCGGCCGACGACTTCGACGACCCCACCGCACCCGAAGGACCACTGCGTCCGAACGTACTGTTCCGCATCGCCCGGGGTGCGAGAGACCGACACTCACGGAGAAATCGCTGATCACGCCGCAAAGGCCAGGGGGCGTCCACCCCGATGGCGGGGTTGCCTGGACCAGCCGGGCGATCACTGTTCGGCTCGGGTGCCGTCGTGGTCGATGTCCAGGTCGGCGTGCAGCAGGTGGTGGTCCGAGTACGGGGTCGGGTGCACACGGTGTCCGCGCGGGACGATGCCGCGCAGGAACACGTAATCGAACTTGCTCTGCCAGTCGGTGGTCGGGAGGCAGCCGCCGGTGTACACGGGACGGCACCGGGGGTCCGCATCCGCGGCCAGTTTCCACAGGGGGGTGAGTTCGGGGGCGTCCGGTACGGCGTTGAAGTCGCCGAGGACGATCGCGCGGTCGTACCGGGCCACCTCCGCGGCGAGCGCCTTGGTCTGGTCTGCGCGGACCGCTTCCTGACGTCGTTGGGCGAGGTGTGTGTTGAAGACGCGGACGGACTGGCCGCCCACCGTGGCGGTGACCGCCATGTATCCGCGGTCCTCGGATCCGCCGTCGGGGTATTCCACGCTGACGGGGTCCGTCAGCGGTGCCGCCGAGAGGATCGCCTGGCCGTAGGCCCCGGGATTCCACGGCACTCCCCCGCAGCGGCCCCAGTCCTGGAGGACCGTCCCGTACTCAACGTGGTAGACCAGCCCGTAGAACCGCCTCAGATGGCTCCGTATCCTCTCGACGTCACGCACGCAGGCTTCCTGCAGGCCGATGACCTGGGGCGCGTACGTGGCGATCTCCCTTGCCCGGTCGAGGTTGCTCTTGTCGCACGGGTTGCAGATGTTCCACGTCATGACCCGGTGCGGTACGACGTCCTTGACGGCTTCGGCGGGCAGCGGTCTGGCGAAGAGGGTGCCGGCCGGTGCGCTGGGGCCCATGAGCACCGCGCAGGCCACGACCAAGGCACCCGCCCATATACGCGTGCGTCTACCGAACACCATCGCCTCCTCGCCCTGTATCGCCCTGCCATCCTGCCTGAAAGTGCCGAGCCAGTACGACCGGCCGCGCATTCTCGGGGCACTGGTGAACCGGTAGTACGAGGCCGCATGTCCGTGGCCGTACGCACGAAGCGCCCCCGTCGGCCTGTGGGCCGGTGGGGGCGCCGTCGTGTGAGGAAGTGTCAGGCGGTGGCCGGCAGGGTCACCTTCTGCTCGGCGTCGCGCACGCCGTACTCGTCGTCCACCGGGGAACCCGAGGCGGAGTTGTACGCGTCGAGGTCGAGGATCTTCTCGCGGGCGGCGACGACGACCGGGACCAGTGCCTGGCCGGCGACGTTGGTGGCCGTGCGCATCATGTCCAGCACCGGGTCGATCGCCATCAGCAGGCCCACGCCCTCCAGTGGCAGGCCCAGCGTGGACAGGGTCAGCGTCAGCATGACCGTGGCACCCGTCAGACCGGCGGTGGCCGCGGAGCCGATCACCGAGACGAAGGCGATCAGCAGGTAGTCGCCGACGCTGAGCTGCACGTCGAAGATCTGGGCGATGAAGATCGCGGCGAGAGCCGGGTAGATCGCGGCGCAGCCGTCCATCTTCGTCGTGGCGCCGAACGGGACGGCGAAGGAGGTGTACTCCTTCGGCACGCCGAGGCGCTCGGTGACCTTGACCGTGACCGGCATGGTGCCGACGGACGAGCGGGAGACGAAGGCCAGCTGGATGGCGGGCCAGGCGCCCTTGAAGAACTGGACCGGGTTGACCTTGGCGACGGTCGCCAGCAGCAGCGGGTAGACGCCGAAGAGGACCAGGGCGCAGCCGATGTAGACATCGGCGGTGAAGGTGGCGTACTTGCCGATCAGGTCCCAGCCGTAGTCGGCGATGGCGTAGCCGATGAGGCCGACGGTGCCGAGCGGGGCGAGGCGGATGACCCACCACAGGGCCTTCTGCAGCAGCTCCAGGACCGACTCGCTGAGGGTCAGGATCGGCTGCGCCTTGTCACCGAGCTTCAGGGCGGCGATGCCGGCGACGGCGGCCATGAAGACGATCTGCAGGACGTTCAGCTGCGTGAAGGGCGTGATGACGTCCGTCGGGATGATGCCGGTGAGGAAGTCCAGCCAGGAGCCGGCGTGCTGGGGCTTCTGGCCGTCCTTCGGGGTGAGGCCGGTGCCCGCGCCGGGGTTGGTGATCAGGCCGATCACGAGGCCGATGGCGACCGCGATCAGCGATGTGATCATGAACCAGAGCAGGGTGCGGGAGGCCAGCCGGGCGGCGTTGTTCACCTTGCGCAGGTTGGTGATGGACACCAGGATCGCGAAGAAGACCAGCGGGGCGACGGCCAGCTTCAGCAGCTGGACGAAGATGTGGCCGATCTTGTCCAGCGTGGTGTACAGCCACTGCACGTCATAGCTGCGGGTGACCCAGCCGAGGACGACACCGAGGACGAGACCGGCGACGATCTGGGCCCAGAAGGGCACCGCGGGTATGCGCCGGACGGGCTTGGCGGGGGTTTCGGTGCTCGCGGACGCGGACACGGACACACTCCAGTGAGGCGTATCGGGGAATACGGAAAGGCGGGGTGGGTGCGGCGCACGCGCGCTACGGGCGGCGCCGCTGCATGATGCCGGTCAGACCGCGCGGCAACAGACCGCGGACATACAGCGGCACAGGTCGACATGCAGGCGCGCCACGAGCAGGGTGCCAATGGCTTCACGGGGGCGCACAGCTGTCTTCACATCGAACACGTTAACACTTGTACTTTGAGACCCTCAAAGCACTTCTTTGGGGGGTGGCCTGCCGGAACGCCGACGGCCCCGGGCGAGGCACGGTTTCGGCGCATGGGTGTCCACGGTCACGTGACCCAAGTCACGACGCGGCGGCGTCCTGCCGGGTGCGGGCGTTCGCCGTGTCGTATCCGGCCGGCCGGGCCGCGGGCCAGCGGGGGGTGACCGCCGGACGTACGCGGGCAGGCGCAGCGGCGGATGGTGGAACGGGTCGTCGGACCAGGCGCGGTCCGGCCCCTCCCACCGGCTCCGCGGCCACCACGGCCGGGGGTCCGGTACCGCCCGCCGCCCGGCCCGCTTCTCCGCCCGGCGCTGTGCGGCGTACTCCTCCGCCCGCGCGAGCCACAGCACCCGTGCCGCGTGCAGTTCCTCCACCGCCCGCACCAGCGCGTCCGCATCCGCCTCCCGCCTCGCCAGTGCCGTCGGTCCCGCCGCCGGACCGGCATCAGCCCGGGGCGGCTGAGTGCCGGTCTGGGCTCCCCCGCGTCCCGTCGGTCCGCCGGAGCGGATAATGCGGTGCGGTCGGCCGGGGCGGCGGGAGAGGCTGGTGCGGTGGATCAGGTTCGGCAGATCGTGGGGCTCGTCGGTGATGTGCTCGGCCGGGATGTCGTCGGGACCTACCTGCACGGCTCCTCCGTGCTCGGTGGCCTCAGGCCGGCCAGCGACGTGGACGTCCTGGTCGTCTCCCGACGGCACATGGACGAGCGGGACCGGCGGGCACTCCTCGGTGGACTGCTCAGGATCTCCGGTTCCGGAAACGAGGTCCGCCCGGTCGAGCTCACCGTGGTCGTACAGTCCGAGGTCCGGCCGTGGCGGTACCCGCCGGCCTGTGACTTCCTCTACGGCGAGTGGCCGCGCGGCGAGTACGAGGCGGGGCTGGTCCCCCGGCCGGAGCCGATGCCCGATCTCGCCCTGCTGATCACCATGGCGCTGAGCGGGGACCACCCGCTCACCGGCCCCCGCCCGGCGCGGGTCCTCGACCCGGTGCCGCCGGGCGACCTGGTCCGGGCGAGCGTGGCGGGTGTCCCCGGCCTGCTGGACGAACTGGACAGCGACACCCGCAACGTCCTGTTGACCCTCGCCCGTGTGTGGACCACGCTCGCCACCGGCCGGATCGAGTCGAAGGACGCCGCCGCCGACTGGGCCCTCACACAGCTCCCGCCCGAACACCGCGCCGTCCTCGGACACGCCAGGCGGCTTTACCTCGACTGCCGCTACTCCGAGGAGAGTTGGAGCGACGCGTTGCGGGCGCGGGTGCGTCCGCACGTGGACCACGTGCTCACCGAGATCGACCGGCTGCTCACCCGTACCCCGGGGACGTGAGGGAGAACCGGGCCGGCGCCCGGCATGGGCCGTTTCAGGGAGAGGTGGGGGCGGATTTCCAGCCGTCCGGGGCCATCGCCTCGTCCCGGGCGTCACGGGTGGTGCCCGTCCCGGCCGGGACCGCGTAGGGGACCGCACTCCACGCCACCTACACCCTGGCGGTCGTTCCCCTCATGTGCGCTCCGGATCCCTCGGCCTGGCGCGGAGATCGATATCGCGCCGGATTCGCGGTCCCTGGTACGAACCGGTCTGACGGGTCTTACAGTGATCCGGTGCACGTTTGGGCCGAAGCAGTGCGTTTCGACTTCCGTCCACGACGCGGCGGCCACCCGGATGCGGACAGACCCGTGTTCTCGCTGTCCGGGGCCGCCGAGCCGACTTCCACGGCGGCGCGCGCGTTCGTTCTGTGGCGCCTTCTCGTGCGCTCGATCTGTCGCTCACTCACCCTTTTGGGAGTGCCCTTCATGGCCAGACAGCACCGTGCCCTCAGAACCCGCGAAGACCTGATCCGCTCGGCCGCGGAGGTCATCGACGACGTCGGCTACGCCGAGGCCTCGATCTCCGCGATCAGTCATCGGGCCGGTGTCAGCAATGGCGCGCTCCACTTTCATTTCAAGAGCAAGCGTGCCCTGGGTGAGGCCGTCGAACTGGCCGCTGCGCGGACGCTGTTGCACATCACCGGTCGTGTCCCGGTGCGTCACCCCGCACCGATACAGCTCCTGGTCGACACCTCTAAGGCGCTGGCCGGGTGCATCGTCCGGGACCCGGTGCTGCGGGCCGGTTTCAGCCTCGGCGGCGACCCCACCTGGCAGGGCACGGTGGATCTGTGGGAGCAGTGGCAGGACTGGGTGCAGCTGATGCTGGTGGTGGCCAGGGACCAGCGCGCGCTGTCACCGGACGTGGGGATCGACGAGGCCGTCTCCATCATCACGTCGTTCCTGGCCGGCCTGGAGGTCCGGTCCCGGGCCGGGGCCGAGCGGAGCCCGGACCGCTCCGTCACCGGTTTCTGGCGCCTGCTGCTCCCCCACCTGGTGGCCGAGGGCACGGCGCCGCCGGTCGACCACGAAGGAGACACGATGCCCTTGTGGTGCACCGTCGACTTCGGCGCCGGCGGCCAGGAGCGGGAGCAGGTCTGCGGCGTCGCCTGACGGCGGCAGAAGCGGGCCGGAGACCGACGCGGTGCGTCGGTCTCCGGCCCGCTTGTGTCATGCGCCGTGCCCGGCCGGAGGCGGCGGGAAGTACCCGCGGTCCACGAAGAAGCCGACGTACTTGGCGTAGAGCTCCTTCGTCATCTCCGGGCAGACGACCGGGGTCCCTTCGAGCGCGGCCCGGGTCGCGGAGGTGTCGAAGGCGGGGTAGAACCTGCCGGTGTCCGACGCCAGTGCCTCGAAGGCGTCGAGCAGCGGGTTCACGGCGTTGTCGGGGTCGGCGCCCACCCTCGCCTTCCAGGTGTCCCAGTCGAGCTCGTCCAGGCGGTACCCGGTCGCCCGGAGGTGGCCGACGAACTCACCGAAGTCCAGGCTGCTCCCGTTGGACAGGTGGAACGTCCCGCCGGCGGCCCCGGGCTCCCGGGAGACCGTGAGGATCGCCTTGCTGACGTAGTCCGCCGGGACGGGGTGCACGGCCGCGGACAGCCCGGCGGGTACGGCTTCGGCCTGGACCAGCCCCTTGAGGCTCAGCCATACGAAGTCGGCCGTCTGGCAGGCACCGTTGACCTGGTCGCCGCAGATCACGTCGACGCGGTACACGGATACCGGCAGGCCACGTTCCCTGGCCAGGCCGACGAGCTGTTCCGCGACCCACTTGCTCTGCACATAGCCGGTGGCCAGTGCCTCGGGGGGACCTGTCGGGTCCGTCTCCCGCACGGGCTCCCCTGCGGTCACCGGGCCGGGGAACACACCGACGGAGGAGACATGGTGGACGGGTACGGTGCGGTGCCGGGCGGCGAGGCGCAGGATCTCCTCGGTGCCGTCCACGTTGGCCGCCCTCAGCTCCGTGTAGGGGCGCAGCCAGTGCACCTGTGCCCCGGCGTGGTAGACCACGTCGGCCACGCGCGCCAGGCGGTCGAACTCGGCGGGTTCCAGGCCGAGTCCGGGCCGTGCCAGGTCACCGAGCACGATCCGCAGCCGGGCCGGGTCCACCTCGTCCCACAGGTGGTACCACTCCATGTTCGTCCGCAGCCGTTCCAGGGCCTCGTTCGCGTCGGTGCCGCGGAGCAGACAGTGCACCGTGGCCCGGGTGTCGCGCATCAGGTCCCGCAGCAGGAAGGCCCCGAGGAAGCCGGTCGCGCCGGTCAGCAGCACCTCCGCCGGGTCGGTGACGGCCCGGACGACCTCCTTCGCGGGACGGATGTCATCGGCGAGCCGGACCTCCGCCGCGAAGTCCACGGCGGGCCGGGACGAGGTGTCCAGGGCGTCCGGTCCGCGCAGCGCCACGTCCAGCAGATGGCCGGCGAGGGAGCGCGGAGTGGGGTGGTCGTAGATCAGGCTGCCGGGCAGCCGGGTGCCGACCGTGTCGCCGAGCCGGTTGCGCAGTTCGACGGAGGTGAGCGAGTCGAGCCCCAGGGTGCTCAGGGGCTGGTCGGGGCCGATCGTGCCGCCGTCGGCGTCCGCGTGGCCGAGCACGCCGGCGATCCCGGCCCGGACCAGGGCCAGCATCCGCTCCTGCCGCGCGGTCTCGTCCAGGGCGGCGAGCTGTTGCGGGAGCGGGACGGCGTCCGCGCCGGAGTTGCGGGCGGCGCGCCGCATCGGGGCGGGCACCAGGCCCGTCATCACCAGCGGTGCCTGGGCCGCGTTCGCCCGCAACGCCACCGGGTCCACGGGGGTCGCGGTCACCGCCGGTTCGCCGACGGCGAGGGCCGCGTCCAGCAGGGCCGTTCCCTCGCGCTCCGTGATCGGCAGCAGGCCGCTGCGCGCGATCCGTTTGAAGTCCGCCTCTTCCAGGTGGCGGCTCATCCCGGTGGTCTGGGCCCACAGGCCCCAGGCTATGGACGTGGCGGTGAGCCCACGGGCGGCCCGGTGCTGGGCGAGCCCGTCCAGGAAGGCGTTGGCGGCGGCGTAGTTGCCCTGGCCGGGGCCGCCGATCACGCCCGCGGCGGACGAGAACAGCACGAACGCCGACAGGTTCAGCTCCCGGGTCAGCTCGTGCAGATGCCAGGCCGCGTCGGCCTTCGGGCGCAGCACCGCGTCGAGCCGGTCACCGGTGAGGGTCGACACCAGCCCGTCGTCCACCACGCCCGCCAGGTGGACGACACCGGTCAGCGGCCGGTCGGCGGGGAGGGCCGCGAGCAGTTCGGCGAGTGCGTCGCGGTCGGCGGTGTCGCACGCCGCGATCGTGACCTCGGCGCCGAGTTCGGTGAGCTGACGGCGCAGCTCGCCGGCGCCGGGTGCGTCCGGTCCGCTCCTGCTGACCAGCAGCAGGTGGCGGATGCCGTGCTCGGTGGCCAGGTACCGGGCGAACAGTCCGCCGAGGGCGCCCGTGCCGCCGGTGACGAGGACCGTGCCCCGGGGGTCCCAGCCGCCGGACGCCTTCCGCGCGGCGTCGGCCGTGGTCTTGCCCAGGCGGGGTACGAACACCCGCCCGGCGCGCAGGGCCGCCTGCGGTTCGCCGGAGGACAGCACCCGCGACAGCGTCCGCGCGGTCACCGGCTCGCCGTCGAGGTCGAGGAGGACGATCCTGCCGGGCGCCTCCGACTGCGCCGAGCGCAGCAGGCCCCAGACCGCCACCGCCGCGGGATCCACGTCCTCGCCTGAGGCGACCGCCGCGGCGCCGCGGGTGAGGACCACCAGCCGGGCTCCGGCGGGTTCGTCGGCGGCGAGCCACTCCTGGACCAGCGCCAGCACGGCACGGGTCGCGGTGTGCGCGGCGTCGGCGCCGCCTGTGTCGTCCGGCGCGCACCACACGGCCACCGCGTCCAGCGGCCGGCCGGCCGCCGTGGCGCGCCGCACCGCGGCCACGTCGGCGAAGGCCTCCAGGTCCGCGAGGTCCGGGGCCGGCCGGCCGGTGCCGGGGAGCACCGGAGGGAGCGCCGCCCAGTGGTGGGTGCCGGACGGTCCGGTGGGTGTGAGCGGGCGCCAGGAGAGGGTGAACAGGGATCCGAGCAGGCGCGCGTGGGCGTGGGTGTCCACGGCGGCCGCGTCCGGCCGGGGTTCCACATGGTCCACCGAGGCGACCGGCTGCCCGGCCGCGTCGGTGAGCCACATCGACAGCGCCCCGTCCGGTGTGCGCCGCAGCCGCGCGCGGACGGCCGTGGCCCCGGTGGCGTACACGCGTACTCCGCGCCAGCGGGAGGCCAGCGTCTCCGCCGGGTACGGTGCTGCGGCCGTCCCGTCGAGTCGCGCGGCGTGCGCGGCGGCGTCCAGCAGGGCGGGGTGCAGTTCGAAGCCGTCGGCGCCGGATTCGGCGGCCTCGGGCAGGTGTACCTCGGCGAGGATGTCGTCGCCGTGCCGCCATACCGTGCGCAGTCCGCGCAGTGCCTCGGGGTAGGCGAGCCCGGCTTCGGCGAGCCGGTCGTAGGCCGTCGTGCCGTCGAGTGCGGTCGCGTCGGCCGGGGGCCACTCGGTGAGGCCGAAGGGGGCCGGCCGGCCGGCGAAGCCGAGTTCTCCGGAGGCGTGCAGGGTCCACGGGACGTTCTCGTCGGTCCGGGCGTGGACCGTCACCGTCCGGCTGCCGGCGGTTTCGGGTCCGACGGCGACCTGGAGGTGGACGGTGCCGTGTTCCGGCAGGGGCAGCGGGGTCTCGACGGTCAGTTCGGTCAGTACGTCGCAGCCGAGTTCGTCACCGGCCCGGACCGCGAGTTCCACGAACGCGGCGGCCGGGAGCACCTGGGTGCCCAGGCCGGTGTGCCGGGGTGTCCAGGGCACGGTCGAGCGGGAGAGACGGCCGCTGAACAGCATCCCTTCACCGGAGGCCGGTACGAGGGAGGTGCCGAGCAGTGTGTGTCCGGTCGCGCCCGGCGCCGACGCGCCCGTGGCGGTGTCCGGGTGTTTCCTGTCCCGCCAGTACCGCCGGTGCTGGAAGGCGTAGGTGGGCAGGTCGACCGTGCCGGGGCGCATCGGGCGGAAGAAGGCGGGCCAGTCGACCGCGATGCCGTGGGTGTGCAGTGTGCCGAGTCCCGTCAGCAGGGCTTCGGGTTCGTTCCGGTCCCGTCGCAGCAGCGGCACCACCAGGTGGCCGGTGTCCTTCTCCGCCAGGGTCTCGCGGGCCGCGGTGCTCAGCGAGGCGTCGGGGCCGATTTCGACGAAGGCGGTGACGTTGCGTTCGGCCAGAACGCCGACCGCGTCGGC
>NZ_BAAASM010000066.1:0-74190 GCF_039532885.1 Streptomyces nogalater
TGGTCGGGGGTCGGTGGATGGTCGGGGGTCGGTGGATGGTCGGGGGTCGGTGGATGGTCGGGGGTCGGTGGATGGTCGGGGGTCGGTGGATGGTCGGGGGTCGGTGGATGGTGGTGCGGCGAGTGGTCGGGGGTCACCGGAAGGTGGGGCTCAGCGGGTGGTCGGTCTTCTCCGGAGGCGGGGCTCAGCGGGCGGCGGGGCTCCCCGGAGGCTGGCGCTCACCGGAGGCTGGGCTCCCCGAAGGCTGGCGCTCATCGGAGGCTGGGGGTTCAGCGGGTGGCCGGGGGCCTCGGAAGGCGGGGGTTCATCGGGTAGTCGCCGGGCTTCACCGGAAGGCGGGGCTCAGCGGGCGGGCGGGCGGTCGGGCGGCAGGGCTCGTTCAGCCGGTCTCCGGGTCCTCGTCCGGCAGATCCGGTTCGCCGGACGAGTCGTGGCCCCCGCCGCTCGGCGAACCGCCCTGCTCGCCGGTCGCGTCCGGACCGCCGTCCAACGGTCCCGCTCGGACGGGGGCGTCGGGCGCGTCGGAACCGTCGCCCAGCAGATCCCGCAGCTCCGCCAGGACGGCCTGCTCGTCCGTGCCGTCCAGTGCCGCGTGTGCCGCGCGCCAGGCGTCGTACGCCTCCGTCCGCCGCCCCCGCTCACGCAGCAGGAGCCCGTGCTGGTGCAGGGCCAGCCCGCCCATGTAGCGGTCGGCGCGGGCGTCGGCGCGGGACAGCAGCTCGGCACACTCCTCGGCCGCCCGCTCGATCTGCCCCAGCTGCCGCAGCGCGCGGACCAGACCGAGCCGGGTCTGGGCCTCGCCGTGCCAGTCGCCGTGGCCGCCCAGGATGCGCAGGCTCTCCTCGAAGTGCCGGGCGGCGGACTCCGGTTCGCCGAGGGTGAGATGGGCGTAGCCGATGTTGCAGTGCGCCGAGTGCCGCACGATGACCGCGCCGATCCTGTCCCCGATCGCCAGCGAGCGCCGGTGCTGCTCGATGGCGGCACGCGGGTCGGTGTGCTCGTAGAGGTTGCCGAGGTGGCTGCGGGTGACGGCCTCGCCGTAGGGATCGTTCAGCAACCGCGAGTAGGTGAGGCTCCGGCGCAGCGCCTCCCCCGACTCCGCGAACCGCCCGAGCCCCTCCAGCAGCAGCCCCCGGTTGTTCAGACAGCGCCGGATGCGGGAGACCATGCCCAGCCGCCCCCAGATCTCCAGGGCCTGGTCGGTGAGGGCGAGGGCGTCGTTCTGCCGGCCCGTCAGGAAGTGCAGCGCCGCGAGGTCGCACAGCGCGTATCCCTCGGCCGCCGGGTCCCCGAGCCGCCGCGCCACCGCGAGCCCGGCCCGGCCCAGCACCTCCATCTCGGCGACCCGGCCGCTGCGCTGGACGTACGGGGAGAGCAACCGCGTGAGCACCGAGAGGTGGGCGGCCGTGCGCGGATCGTCGGTGTCCGCGTTCCGCGACACCAGCGCGACGATGTTCTCCAGTTCCATCTCGCCCCAGGCGAACGCCTCCTCGGCCGATTCGAAGGGCGCGAGGGCGGCCACGTCCGTCGCGTGCCCGGCCGGCTGCGCGGCGGTCGGCCGCCGCCGGTCGTCCTGGTCGATGCCGGGCTCCACGATCGCCACCAGCACCCGCTCGGACATGGCGGCGTACCAGCGCAGGGCGAGGAGGCCGGCGCGGTCGTGGAGGGCGGTGGCCCCGGGCGCGGCCGGCCCCGAGAACGAGCCCCCGGTGACGGCCCGCGTACGAGCGGCCTGCGCGTGGGTAGCGGCCTCCTGGGTATCGACGTTGGCCTCGGCGCCGGCGTCGGCTTCCGCCAGTTCGCGGGCGAAGTCGCGAACCAGGTCGTGGGGCGCGTAGCGGCCGTACGCCGTCTCCTCCAGCAGGGCGACGTCGACCAGACGGTCCAGGGCGGCCTCGGCGCGCCGCTCGTCGGTTCCGGTGAGGCGGGCGATCAGCGAGGCGCCGTAGGTCGGCAGGTCGAGCGCGCCGATACGGCGCAGGGCGAGGGCCGCGTCCCGGTCGGCCTCGCGCTCGGCGGCGGCGAGCGCGTCGTGGGCGACGGCCAGGGAGCGGCGGACGCTCAGATCGTCGTACTCCAGATGGTGCAGCCGGCTGCCGGTATCGGCCAGCTGACCGGCCAGGACGTCCGGGGTGAGGGCGCGGCGGGCGGCGAGCCGGGCGGCGACCACGCGCAGCGCCAGCGGGAGCCGGCCGGTCAGCTCGACCAGCGGGTGGGCCGCGTCCAGCCCCGCGCGTCCGCTGACCGCGCGCAGCAGGGCCGCGCTGTCCTCACCGGTCAGCGGGGAGAGCGGGAAGCGCCGGGCGCCGTCGAGGGCGGTGAGCGGCGAACGGCTGGTGACGATCACCGCGCAGCCGGATCCGGCCGGCAGCAGCGGCCGGACCTGCGCCGCGTTCGCCGCGTCGTCCAGTACCAGCAGGAGGCGGGCGGGGGCGAGCAGCGAGCGGAGCAACGCGGCGGCCGCGTCGGGGTGTTCGGGGATGTTCCGGGGTCCCACGCCGAGGTCGCGCAGCAGGGCGGTGAGCGCCTGGGCGGCGGTGAGGGGGGACATGCCGGGGGTGGCGCCGTGCAGATTGACGTAGAGCTGACCGTCGGTGAAACGCTCCCGCAGCTCATGGGCCACGTGCAGGGCCAGAGCGCTTTTCCCGACCCCGGCCATGCCGCTGATCACCACGACGGCGGGGACGGAGGCGGGCGGCCCGGTCAGCGCCTGGCGCAACGCGCGCCGTACGTCCGTCCGCCCGGTGAAGTGGGCCGGCGGCGCGGGCAGCTGGGCCGGACGCGGGGTCTGCGGCACGGGCGGGGCGGCGCCGTCCTGCGGGGAGGCGGAGGCCGTGGGGCCGGTGGCGGTCCGGGGAGCCGGGGGCGCGGTGGGGGCGATGGGGGCGGGTTCGCCGACATCGCTCCCGAGGCGGGCGCCATCGGTACTGAGACTGCCGGAGCCGGTGCTGCCGTCGGTGCCGGTACTGCTGGTGCTGTCGGTACTGCCAGTGCTGCCAGTGCTGTCGGTGCTGTCGGTGCTGTCGGCAGCGGCCAGGCCATCGGCGTCACCGGCGCGCGGTTCCTCCCCCGCCCAGGTCTCCGGCCGGGAATCATCGCGCACCTGCCCGCCCCGGCCGCGCAGCACCTCGACATGCGCCTCGCGGACCGCCGAACCGGGTTCGATCCCGAGGTCCTCCACCAGACGGGCGCGCAGATCGCGGTGGACGGCGAGGGCCTCGGCCCGGCGCCCGGTGCGGTGCAGGGCGAGCATCAGCTGACGGTGGTACGCCTCGCGCAGCGGATGCTCGGCGGCCAGGGCCGTCAGCTCGGGCACGAGGGCGGCCAGACGGGCGCCCCCTAGGGCGAGTTCGGCGTCGTAGCGCCACTCCAGCAGGAGCAGCCGGGCCTGCTCCAGGCGCTGCGCGAAGGCGTAGCCGCCGATGTCGGCGGGGAGCCCGCTGAGCGGGGTGCCGCGCCACAGCGCGAGCGCGCCGGCGCAGGCCCGCAGCACGCCCGGCCAGTCCCGCCGGGCGTGCGCGGCCCGCGCCTCGGCGACGCGCGCGTCGAAGACGTGCACGTCCAGCTCGCCGTGGTCGACCCGCAGGACATAGCCCGGCGGTACGGCCCTGAGCCGCTCGGGATCGTCCAGGAGCCGGCGCAGCCGGGTGACGTGGTTGTGCAGGGAGGCCTGCGCGGAGACGGGCGGCGCGCCGCCCCACAGCGCGTCCTTCAGTACCTCGACCGAGACGACCCGGCCGGGCTCCAGCAGCAGCGCGGCGAGCAGGGCACGGACCTTGGGGCTCCCGATGGACCGGACGTGGCTGTCGGGGCCGTCGACCCCGGACGCCCCGCCCTTCTGGACGGCACGGCCGGAAACCACGGCACCGGAGTCCCCCGGCAAGCCATCGCCTGGATTTCCGGAAGAGATGCTCCCCGCAGCACCGGCAGAGGAATTGCCCGGAACACCGGCGGAGGAGCCGCCCGAGGCACCAGCGGAGGGGACACGCGAGGGCCCAGCGGAGGAGCCGCCCGAGGCACCGGCGGAAGGGTCACCCGAGGCCCCGATGACGGGGGCGCCGAAGGCCCCGGGGGCGGAGGCACCCGAGGGCCCCGGGGAGGATTCGTCCGAGACTCCGTCCGACGGTCGGTCGTAGAGGACCGGCGGTCCCAGCAGTCCGAAGCGCAGCTCGCACCGCCGCATCACGCCGCTCCACAGCCTTCCCGCGCGGCCGGGGACGACCGCGCTCCGCGGCGGGCGTATGCCCGCCGATGTCTGGCGGAAACCCGCCCTGTCCGCAACGGTTTCCCGCCACTTCCTGCCCACCGAACGACCTGTGGAATCTCCCTCGTTCGAGGGACTTTTCCCGCTTCCGAAGGGCGAGTTCGGGCCAACCGCTCGGCGGCCCGCTGACGAACCGTTGGCCACATGTTAGCGATCCGTTGGCGAATCCTGATGTGATCATTCCATCGGATCCGGCTCGACGGCGCGCGCGTATGTCGCGTAACTCGGGGGAGTGTCGCCGCAGGCTGGATCCGGGGACGACAAGGGCCCCGGCCGGCGGAGGTGAACGACCGGGGCCCCGTCCCGCCTCTCTCAGGCCCCCGCCTTCGACGGCCCCCCTCCCCCGTCCGGACACACGCGCCGACCGCGGATGTACCAAGACTGCGGCCACCACTTCAGCGTCGGGCAGACGGTAGCGGTCCAGGGCATCGGCGGCCTTGACCACCTCGGTGATGCGCTCGGCCCTGGCGTGGTCGGTCTTGTCGTCCGCGGTGAACGCCTCACGCGGACGCCGACGCATGAGTCCAGACTGCTGCGGGCGGCGCCGGAAGCTTGACCGACGAGCACATCGAGTCTTTCGGAACATGCGAAGTCCTCCGATCCCGCTCACTGCGCTGCACCGCATCCGCTACCATCAACCTCCCTGGGGGGTCAGGTTTCCGCGCGCGTTCTATGCCGTGGCTCAGCCCCTGTCGTGCAGAGGAGCTGGCCGCCGAGATGCCGTACACCGCCGAGATCAGCCGGACCAACCCCGGTTGCTTCATCTTCCTCGTAGACCAGTCGGCGTCGATGAGCGATCCCATCGGCAGCGGTGAGGCGGTGCAGCAGCGCGCCCAGGTCGTTTCGGACGCCATCAACCGGCTGCTGACCGAGCTCTCGGTCAAGTGCGCGAAGGAAGAGGGCGTCCGCGACTACTTCCATGTCGCGGTGATCGGCTACGGTCACAACCAGGTCGGTTCCGCCTTCACCGGCGCGCTCGCCGGTCGGGACCTCGTACCGCTGAGCGAGATCGCGAACAACCCCGCCCGTCTGGAGAGCCGTACGAAGAAGGTTTCGGACGGCGCCGGCGGCCTCGTCGAGACAACCGTTCAGTTCCCTGTCTGGATGGACCCGGTCACCAACGGCGGCACCCCCATGACCCGCGCCCTCGGCTACGCCGACTCCCTGGTGGCCCGCTGGGTCGAAGAGCACCCGGGCGGTTTTCCGCCCATCGTCCTCAACCTGACCGACGGTGAGTCCACCGACGGTGATCCCACGAGCGCGGCCATCGGGCTCGCCTCGCACGCCACCGCCGACGGGTCAGTGCTCCTCTTCAACCTGCACGTGTCCGGGGCCGGCGGGACTCCCGTCACGTTCCCCGACAGCGAGGCCGGCCTCCCGGACACCTATTCCCGGCTGCTCTTCCACATGTCGAGCGTGCTGCCCAGCCACATGCGCTCCTACGCTGCTTCGCAAGGGCACCGGGTCAGCGAAGCCACACGCGGTTTCGTCTACAACGCCGACATCACCTCTATCGTCGAGTTCCTCGACATCGGTACGCGCGCCACGGAACTGCGCTGACCGCCATGGGCGCACACCCGACGCCCATCGACTTCCAGTGCTTCCTGGTGCCCAAGGCAGGCAGCTCCCCCGAGGAATGTGAGGACGCCACACACGTCGCGTCGTCACCCGACGGGCACTCCGTCTTCGCCGCCGTGTCCGACGGGGCGTCCGAGAGTCTGCTCTCCGGGTCTTGGGCCAGGAAGCTCGTACGGGGTGCCGTTGCCTCGATGGCGGCTGCCGACGACCGGCGGCACGACAGGGAGAACAGCGGATCCGAGTTCTTCGTCGAGGATCTCCTGTCCCGCACCGTCGACCAGTGGGACGGCTACATCGCGGAGTATCAGGCCGAGCGGGCGGCCCGCGGCCGGCCCATCACCTGGTACGAGCAGCCGGGGCTGGACAAAGGGGCTTTCGCCACGCTGGTGGCCGTCCACATCCGGGCGGCATCAGCGGTTCCGGAAGACCCCGAGGCCCCGCCACCCTGGACCTGGCACGCCTTCGCCCTCGGCGACAGTTGCCTCTTCCACCTCCGCGAAGGCCGGCTGATCGCCTCGTTCCCCCTCGCCGACGGCGACGGCTTCGGCATCACCCCACAACTGCTCGGCAGCCGCAACCGGGACGCCGCCCTGATCACCGACCGCGCGTCGACCGCGACCGGTGAACTGCGCGCGGACGACGAGCTGCTGCTGACGACCGATGCGCTGGCCGCATGGCTGTTCTCCCACCCCGAGCTCGCTTCGGGCGGTTCCGGCAAGCAGCTCGGAAAGCTTGCCGATCTGGGCGAAGAGACCTTTGCCGAGTGGGTCCAGAGCGAGCGCGACAAGTCCCGGATGCGCAACGACGACGTAGCCCTCATTCGCATGCGGGTGAAGACGGAGGGGTAATGGCGGTCTCCCACACCGGCAAACCTGCCGCCGGACGGAAATTCCCGACCGGCGCGAACTACGTGGAAGCCCTTCAGAACCCCACACTGTGCTTCGAGGACCCGGACCTCAAGCACGGGACGGTCCAGCAGAGCCCCGTACTAGGTCCGAAGGCGATCTCGGGAAATTTCGCAAGCGTCTTCTCCATCACCGCCCCGGACGGACAGCGGTACGCCCTGAAGTGCTTCACCCGCGACAGCAGCACGCTGGAGGCCCGCTACCAGGCCATCAGCAGGCAGCTCGCCGACCTCAGGCCCTCCAAGCTGTCCCAGCCTTGGCCGGTCAGCACCGCATACCTGCCGAGGGGCGTCCTCGTCGCCGGTGAGTGGTACCCGGCCCTGAAGATGGCCTGGGTGGAGGGCACCAGTCTGATCACGTGGATCGAGCGGAACGTCCGGGACACGGCGGCCGTTCTCAGGACGGCTGAGCGCTTCGCTGCGCTGGTCGCCGACCTGGAGAGGCTCGGCGTCGCCCACGGCGACCTCCAGCACGGCAATCTCCTGGTCGCCGCCGACAGCACGCTCCGTCTTGTCGACTACGACGGGATGTACGTGCCTGCGCTGAAGGGGCAGGGCGCCACGGAGAATGGTCACCGCAACTACCAGTCCCCGACGCGTACGAGTGCGGACTTCGGCCCTTCTATAGACCGGTTCTCGGCCTGGGTCATCTACCTCAGCCTCGTCGCGATCGCCACCGACCCCGCTCTCTGGGACCAACTGCACGATGCTCAAGGCGAGTTCCTGATCCTGAAAGAGGACGACTTCAAGGAACCGCGATCCTCACCGGCCTGGAGCCTGCTGCTCACCCATACAGACCCGAACCTCCAGGCACTGGCCACGCAGACGCACGGGCACCTCACGGCGGCCGCCCAGGCAGTTCCGCCGCTGACCACGGCAGGGACGATCCCGACCCCCCGTCCGGCCCCCGCGGTGAACCAGCAGGGCGGATCCCCCTCCTGGATGGCAGGGCACATGCCGCAGCCCCGGAACAGACCTGCGGCAAGCGGCACGGGTCCGGGCACAGGCACGGGTACGGGTACGGGTACGGCCGCCGGTACAGGCTTCGCACACCGGCGCCCCGGAGACATCCTCGCCGGCGTGTTCGCGCTGACCGGATCGGCGGCACCGGCCACACTGACGGCCATCAGCACGCTGCCGACCGGTTACATGGCCGCCGCTCAGCTGGGAGTTCTGCTCCTGTCCGGCGGCGTCCTCCACGCCAGCCGACGCTCCCGCCCCGAAGCCCAGGCCTCGAAGGCCCGGATACTGGTGCTCCAGCAGCAGGTGGATGCGTTGGCTGACTCCGTGGCAGCGGCGCAGAAGATCCACCAGGAGATCGAATCCCTGAACACGGCCGGCGCGCGCCGGGACACACAGCTCAACCGGCAGATCAAGAGCCTGCAGACCGAGCTGCGCGACGAGCAGTCGCGGATCACCGTCAGGCTCAACAAGGAGACCGGCGATCTCAGGACCAAGCTGAGCGGTCTTGCCGCCAAGGAGCAGCAGCAACTGGATGCCGCGCTGGCGTCGGCGGTAAGGACGCACATCCAGGACAAACTCCGCCGGACGTCCATCAAGGACGCCAAGAAGCTCTCCAACATGGGCAGCGGAACGGTCACAAACCTGATCGCCGCCGGTATTCACACAGCCGCCGACTTCACGGGGGTCCGGTACGTACAGGGCAGCAGATACGGCAATCGTGACGCGTTCCTCATCCGCTCCAACGGACATCAGGTCAAGGTCCCAGGCGTCGGCGAGGTCCGGGCAGCCGCGCTCGAAAGCTGGCGGACCTCGCTGGAGCAGCGGGCCCGAAAGTCGGCTCCCACCAGCGTAGGCGTCCAGGAACGGGCCGCGATCCGACAACAGTTCGCCGCGCAGAAGAAGAGATACGAAGCGGAGATCACGCAGGCCGAGAGCGCGGCCCGACACGAGCGTGACCAACTCCAGCAGCGCATCACCACCCGTCTGCAGCAGGTCAACACGGAGAAGCAGCAGCACCAGGCGGCCACCCAGAAGCAGCGCGCGGTGCTGCTTCAGCGCCAGACCCAACTCGCCGACGCCACCACCACGCACGGCCGACTGGTCGCCCAGCTCACTACGGCGGGCGCGGAGCACCGCCGCACCTTCGGCCTGCGCCGATACCTGCGCTTCGTCGCAACAGGTCGCTGACCGGCCATCCGCCACGGCGCTGCCACGCTCGTGCCGGCGGCCGCCACCGACATCGAACGAGACCCCTGCCGTGTGACTCTCCATGCCCTGAGCAAACAGAAAACCCCAGGTCACGGGCTACGTGACCTGGGGTTTCTCTGAGCCGCTTTCGGGATTCGAACCCGAGACCTACGCATTACGAGTGCGTTGCTCTGGCCATCTGAGCTAAAGCGGCGTGCTGCTCGCACCATGGTGCGATCGGCGACGTCGGTAAGTCTACACAGTTCCGGGGAGTGCTTCGTACCCGCCCCGGAGCGGAGGGATCCGGGGCGGGTGGAAGGGTTATGAGCAGCGCTTTCCGGGGGGCGGCGGGGTGCCTCGGAGGAGGTAGGTGTCGATCGCCGTGTCGACGCAGCCGCTGCCTCGCCCGTACGCCGTGTGGCCGTCGCCGTCGTAGGTCAGCAGACGCGCCGAGTAGAGCTGGCCGGCCAGGGACCGGGCCCAGCGATAGGGCGTCGCCGGGTCGCGGACCGTGCCGACCACCACGATCGGCGCCGCCCCCTTCGCCTCGATGCGATGCGGCTCACCCGTGGCCCGCACCGGCCAGTACGCGCAAGTCAGCGAGGCCCACGCCAGGCCCGGGCCGAAGACCGGGGACGCCTTCTCGAACGCGGGCAGCGCCTTCTCGACCTGCTCGGGGCCCGTGAAGGCCGACGGCAGGTCCAGGCAGTTCACGGCGGCGTTGGCCATCATCAGGTTGCTGTAGTGCCCGCCGGCGTCCCGCTCGTAGTAGATGTCCGCCAGGGACAGCAGGCCCGCGCCGTCGTGCTTCTTGATCGCCGAGGTGAGCGCGTCGCGCAACTGCGCCCAGGCCCCCTCGTCGTACATCGACGCGATCACCCCGGTCGTGGCCAGCGCCTCGCCGAGCCTGCGGCCGTCCGCGTCGCCCGTCGGCAACGGGCGGGCGTCCAGCTCGCGGAAGAACGCCCGCAGGCGGTCGCCGACCCGCGCGGGCGACGCGCCCCTGCCGCCGAGCGGGCAGCCGGACCGTCGTACGCAGTCCTTCGCGAACGCCTGGAACGCCGTCTCGAAGCCCGCCGTCTGGTCCAGGTTCAGCCTGCGGGCGTCCAGGGACGGGTCCATCGCGCCGTCCAGGACCATCCGGCCGACCCGCTCGGGGAACAGCCCCGCGTACGTCGCCCCGAGGAACGTGCCGTACGACGCACCGACGTAGTTCAGCCTCCGGTCGCCGAGCACCGACCGCAGGATGTCCATGTCCCGGGCCGCCTCCACCGTGGAGACATGCCGCAGCAGCCGCGCCGAGTGGGCCCCGCAGCTCTCCGCGAACCTCCGGTTGGCCGCGACCAGCACGTCCCGCTCCCGCTGGTCGTCGGGTGTCAGGTCCGTCTGTGCGTACGCGTCCATCTGCCGCCCGTCGAGACATTTCACGGGCTCGCTGCGGGCGACGCCCCGCGGGTCCATGGCCACCATGTCGTAGCGGGCGCGGATCCGCTCCGGGTAGCCGAGGCCCGCGTACTGCTGGAGGTACTCCACCGCCGAGCCGCCCGGACCACCCGGGTTGACCAGCAGCGAGCCCAGCCGCCCCGCCGCCGTGCCGGTGGCCTTCTTGCGGGCGACGGCGAGCCGGACGGTGCCCGCGTCGGGGTTGCCGTAGTCCAGCGGGGCCTTCATCGTCGCGCACTGGAATCCGGGGACGCCGCACTCGCGCCAGCGCAGCCGCTGGCTGTAGTACGGCGTCAGCGCCGTCGGCGTCGTGCGCGGCAGCGCGGCGAGCGCCGCCTGCACCGTCCCGCCGGCCGGCGTGGCCGGGCTCCCGGGGGCGCAGGCGGTCACCAGCAGTGCGGCGGCCGTGAGGAGAGTGGCCGTGACACGGGCCGTCGCCCGGGAGTGGGTGGCTCGGATCCGGTGGGCGCGGCGGGAACCGCGGGTACGGGGAGCTGACCTGGTTCGCATCAGGCGAGCGTAACGCTCCGCAGCGGAACGGGCGCGCTGTGTGGACATTGTGCCTCCTACGGGGGACACCTCGCACCGCCCGGACTGTCGCGCTTCCACCCCGGCCCCACGGTGCCTCGCGCATCCGCCCCATGGGTTCCAAGGACGTCAGCCCCACGGTCCTGAGAACATCAGCCCCGCGGTCCCGAGCACGTCAGCCCCAGGGTGTCAGCGCCTCAGCCCGCCCGCAGGGCCATCGTCATAGCCTCCACCGCCAGCAGCGGGGCCACATTGCGGTCCAGGGCCTCGCGGCACGCCGAGATCGCCTCGATGCGGCGGAGCGTGGACTCGGGAGTGCTGCCGCGCGCCAGCCGTTCCAGGGCATCCTCGGCGTCGGCGTTGGCGATCGCCACGCGTGTGCCGAGCTGGAGGGCGAGGACGTCGCGGTAGAAGGCGGTGAGGTCGCCGAGGGCCACGTCCAGGCTGTCGCGCTGGGTGCGGGTTCTGCGGCGCTTCTGCATGTCCTCCAGGTCCTTCATCACCCCCGCCGTCCCACGCGGCAGCCGGCCGCCCTGAGCCGCGCCGAGCGCCGCCTTCAGCTCCTCGGTCTCCTTGCCGTCCATCTCCTCGGCGAGTTGCTTGGCGTCCTCCGCCGCCGCGTCGACCAGTTCCTGGGCGGCCTTCAGGCAGGCGCCCACCTCGTCCAGCCGCAACGGCAGCCGCAGCACGGCGGCGCGGCGTTCGCGGGCCGCCGGGTCGGTGGCCAGCCGGCGGGCCCGGTCGACATGCCCCTGGGTGGCGCGGGCGACGGATACGGCGACCTCGGGCTCGATGCCGTCGCGCCGTACGAGCGTGTCGGCGACCGCCTCGACGGACGGCGTACGCAGATTCAGGTGGCGGCAGCGGGAGCGGATGGTGGGCAGAACGTCCTCGATGGAGGGGGCGCACAGCAGCCAGACCGTGCGCGGGGCGGGCTCCTCCACGGCCTTGAGGACGGCGTTGGCCGACTTCTCGTTCAGCCGTTCGGCGTCCTCGACCAGGATGATCTGCCAGCGGCCGTTCGCCGGGGCGGTGAACGACTTGCGGACCGTGTCCCGCATGTCCTTGACCAGGATCTCGGCGCCGACCGCGGCGACCGTCGTGACGTCCGCGTGGGTGCCGAGCAGCGCCGTGTGGCAGCCGTCACAGAAGCCGCAGCCGGGGGCGCCGCCGAGCGCGCGGTCGGGGCTCACGCACTGCAGGGCCGCGGCAAAGGCCCTGGCCGCCTGATTCCGGCCCGCGCCGGGCGGGCCCGTGAACAGCCAGGCGTGGGTCATCTTCGACGCCTCGGGCGGCGGCTGTTCCGCCGCGGCGGCCGTGACGAGGGCGTCGGCGTCCCGCGCGGCCGCGCCGAGCACCGCGCTCACCTTCTCCTGCCCGACGAGGTCGTCCCACACGGTCATGGGTCACGCCGCCCTTCCGTCACATTCCGCGTTCCGGAATCCATTGTGCGGGTGGGCACTGACAACGGACGCCCGCCGCGGGCAGCGGGACGTCGTCCGCCGAGGTCGCGGGGCCTCTGGGGAAGCGGTGGGGGCAGGTCTCCCACGGGGAACGACCGGCGCGGGGGCAGCGGTGCCGAGCGCCTGCCGCACCCCGGCACGGCAGCACCCGTCGCCAGCCCCTGTCGCACCTACGGCACTGTCCCCCGCCCGACCGCGCGGCCCCGGTCGTTCCAAGCCAACGCCGCAGCCCCGCCAGTCCCGTCAGCCCCGTCGGCCCCTGCCCCGGCCTCGGCTCCGGCCGCGCTGTTCCTCGCTCTCGCTGCCGTCGCCGTACTCCCGCTCGCCGTACTCCCCCTCGTCGTACGACCCGAGCAGTTCGTCGGCCAGCGACGGCAGGTCGTCCAGCGGGGTCTCCTCGGCCCAGTCGGGGCGCGGCCGGCGGGGCGTGCCGTCGGCGCCGAGCCGGGGCATCTCACGCGTGCGGGCCTCGGAGCCGTCGGGGCTCGCCGTGGGGCGCTCGTCCCGGAAGAAGCCGGGCGGCACCCGGTCCGCCGGGTCGTCACCGCGTACGGGCGGCAGTACGGCCGTCTCGTCGGCCGCACCCGGAGCCACCTGCGGCAGCTGCGCCGTCTCCTCCCCCGGTCCCGAGCCCGCCGGCGGCGCGTCGGCCGGTCCGTCGGACACCGGCGGCAGTACGGCGGTCTCGTCCGCCGCGCCCGGGGTCACCTGCGGCAGCACCGCCGTCTCCTCCCCGGAACCAGTGGGCGCCGGCGGCTGCGGCAGCTCGGCGGTCACCTCGGAGTCCGGATAGGTGTCCCGGGTGCGGCCGGCGGGCCGGTCGCGCTCCTCGCGCACCGGTCGCAGCACCGTCGTGTCGTCCGTGGCCGGCCCGTCCGCACGGTGCCCCGTCGCACCCGGTGTCCGCGCGTCCGGCGACACCGCCGGCGACGGGACGGTCTCCTCGGCGCTCTCGGCGCCGCGGGCCGTGCCCGGGACCGTGGGAAGCGGCGCGCTGGGCCTGCGGGCCGCCGCGTCGGCCGCCGCCGCGGCCTCGGCGGCCTGCCGCCGGGCCTCCTCGGCACGCAGCAGCGCCTCCTCTGCCTTGCGCTGCGCCTCCAGACGCCGGGCCTCCTCCTCGGCACGCAGCTTCGCCTGCCGGGCCTCTTCCTCGGCGCGCAGGCGGGCCTGCCTGGCCTCTTCCTCGGCGCGCCGGCGGGCCTCCTCCTCGGCCTCCTTGCGGCGCTGCTCCTCCTCGGCCTTGCGGCGGGCCTCCGCCTCGGCGCGCGCCTTCTCCTCGGCGAGCAGCCGCTGCCGCTCCTCCTCCGCGCGCCGGCGCGCCTCCTCGGCCCGCAGCCGGGCCTCCTCCGCCTGCCGCTCGGCCTCGCGCCGCTGTGCCTCCTCCAGCTCGCGCCGCTTGCGCTCCTCCTCCTCGGCGCGCAACCGGGCGAGCTGCTCCTGGCGCTCGCGCTCCAGGCGCTCTTCCTCGGCCTTGCGGGCGGCCTCTTCCTCCGCCTTGCGGCGGGCCTCCTCCTCGGCCTTGCGCCGGGCTTCCTCCTGCGCCTTGATCTCGGCCTCGGACAGCGGCAGCACGGTGTCCAGCCGGTGCCGGATCACGGTGGTGACGGCCTCGGGCTCCTGCCCGGCGTCCACCACCAGATAGCGGCCGGGGTCGGACGCGGCCAGCGTGAGGAAACCGGCGCGCACGCGCGCGTGGAACTCCGCCGGCTCCGACTCCAGCCGGTCCGGTGCCTCGGTGAACCGCTCACGGGCGGTCTCCGGGGAGACGTCCAGCAGGACGGTGAGGTGCGGGACCAGGCCGTTGGTGGCCCAGCGGTTGATGCGGGCGATCTCGGTCGGGGACAGATCGCGGCCGGCGCCCTGGTAGGCGACGGAGGAGTCGATGTAGCGGTCGGAGATGACCACCGCGCCGCGCTCCAGGGCGGGCCGTACGACCGTGTCGACGTGCTCGGCGCGGTCGGCGGCGTACAACAGCGCCTCCGCGCGGTGCGACAGGCCTGCCGAGGACACGTCCAGCAGGATGGAGCGCAGCCGCTTGCCCACCGGGGTGGCGCCGGGTTCGCGGGTCACCACGACCTCGTGGCCCTTGGCGCGGATCCACTCGGCGAGGGCCTCGGCCTGGGTGGACTTGCCGGCGCCGTCGCCGCCCTCCAGGGCGATGAAGAAGCCGCTGGCCGCCGGTGCGGTGACCGGGTCGTCGCCGCCGAGCAGCGCGTCCTTCAGGTCCTGGCGCAGCGGCACGCCGGAGCGGTCGTCGACCTTGGCGAGCACCAGCGCGGCCACCGGCAGCAGCAGCGCGCCGACGAGCATCAGCGTGAAGGCGGCACCGCCGTGCGCGAAGACGAACTTGCCGTTCTCCAGCCGGTGCGGGCCGATCAGCGCCGCGAACAGCGGCGCGATCAGGACGCCGAGCGCTATGAAGACGCGGACCACGGCGTGCAGGTGCTCGGTGGTGCGCACCCGGCGGTAGTCCTCGGTCTCCTGGTCGAGCAGGGTGTGCCCGGTGTTCGCGGCGACGCCCGCGGCGGCACCGGCCAGCGTGACGATCAGCAGGACCGTGGTGACGTCCGGGACCAGCCCGGCGGCCAGCAGCGCGATGCCGGTGACGGCGATCGCCAGGGCCAGCAGGCGGCGGCGGGACAGGGAGGGCAGCAGCGCGGGGGCGGTCCGGATACCGGCGGCGACACCGCCGGTCAGGCCCAGCACCAGCAGGCCGTACAGGACCGGGCCGCCGCCCAGGTCCCTGGCGTGCAGCACGCACACCGAGACGGCTGCGGCGATCGCCCCGGCGACCCCGGCGCAGGCGGGGACCAGCAGCGGGGCGGCGCCCGTACGGCCCTTGTCGACGCCGGTGCCGGTGCGCGGGCGGCGCAGGCCCTCCAGCGGGGACCGCGCGCGCGGGGTGCGCGTGCCGGGCACCTCCAGGGACGTCAGCACGGACAGGGAGGCGGCGAACAGGCCCGCCGCCACATACGACCCGAGGGCCGCGTGATGCTGGTCGAACCAGGCCACGCCGGTGCCCAGCAGGTTGTTCAGCAGGGCCGCGACCACCAGGACGGCGGCGGCCAGCGGGACCGCGAGGAAGGTGGTGCGCAGCGCCAGGCGGCGCAGGGCGTCCAGATGGTCCGGCAGCGGCCGCACGGTCGCGCCCTCCGGGGGCGGGGCCGGCAGCAGGGCGGGGGCGGCGCTCTCCCGGCACATGGTCCACAGCCGCTCGGCGGCGCCGGTGACGAAGGCGGTGACCAGCAGGACGGTGAGCGCGTCGCCCGGGATCCAGTCGATCCACAGGGGCGCGACGATCAGCAGCGCGGCGCGCAGGCCGTCGGCGCCGACCATGGTCCAGCGGCGGTCGAGCGGGCCGTCTTCGGCGGTGAGCGAGGTCAGCGGGCCCAGGAGGACGGCGCCGAAGAGCAGCATGGCGAGGATGCGCGCGGCGAAGACCGTCGCCACTGCGAACGCCACGCCTCGGTAGCCACCGCCGAAGGCGCCCTCGGCGATCGCCGCCTGGAGGACCAGCACGACGAGGACGAGAAGGGACAGGGTGTCACCCACACCGCTCACCAGCTGCGCGCTCCACAGGCGCCTCAGCTGCGGTCGGCGCAGCAGGGAACGGACGGCGCGCTCGCGGGAGTCCGCGACCAGGGCGTCGTCCGGGGCTGTGGGGTGGGCCGTTGGCTGCTCGGCTCGCGTCATGCGTTCAGCCTATCCGCAGCCACTGACACCACACCTCGCATGTCCGTACGTACGCCCGTCCCGGCACCGCGGGGGCGCCGGGACGGGCGTACGTTTCGCGAAGCCGACTGCGAAGCGGAGCGGCGGAAGCCAGGCCGAGTGCGAAACGGCGGAAGCCAGAGCCGAGTGCGAAACGGCGGAAAGCCGCGAGCGGACGCCGAGGACAGGCGGCGGCCGATGTCGCCCCGACCCGCCCCGGCAGACCTGACAGGCCCGGCAGACCTGACAGGCCTCAGCCGGCCGCCGGCCCCGCCGCTCCCACCGTCGCCGCTGCTCTCAGTCCTCCGCCCCGGCCCCCGCCGCCTTGGAAGCCGTGGTCTTCTTCACGGCCGTCTTCTTGGCGGTCGTCTTCTTCGCGGCGGCCGTCGTCTTCTTGGCCGCCGTCTTCTTCGCGGCGGTCTTCTTCGCCGGAGCGGTCTTCTTGGCCGCCGCCTTCTTCGCGGTCTTCTTGGCCGGGGCCTTCGCCCGCTTCTCGGCGAGCAGCTCGAAACCACGCTCAGGGGTGATCGTCTCGACGCTGTCACCGGAGCGCAGGGTCGCGTTCGTCTCGCCGTCGGTGACGTACGGGCCGAAGCGGCCGTCCTTGACCACGACCGGCTTTCCGGAGACCGGATCCGCGCCCAGCTCCTTCAGCGGCGGCTTGGCGGCGGCCCGCCCCCGCTGCTTCGGCTGGGCGTAGATCGCCTGGGCCTCTTCCAGCGTGATCGTGAAGATCTGGTCCTCGGACTGCAGGGAACGCGAGTCCGTGCCCTTCTTCAGATACGGGCCGTAGCGGCCGTTCTGCGCGGTGATCTCCACGCCGTCGGCGTCCGTACCGACGACCCGCGGCAGCGACATCAGCTTCAGCGCGTCCTCAAGCGTCACCGTGTCGAGCGCCATGGACTTGAACAGCGAGGCCGTCCGCGGCTTGACCGCGTTCTTGCCGGTCTTGGGGGTGCCCTCGGGCAGCACCTCCGTGACGTACGGGCCGTAGCGGCCGGCCTTGGCGACGATCTGGTGGCCCGTCTCCGGGTCGGTGCCCAGCTCGACGTCGCCGCTGGGCTTGGCCAGCAGCTCCTCGGCCAGCTCGACGGTCAGCTCGTCCGGCGCCAGGTCCTCAGGGATGTCGGCGCGCTGGTGCTCCTCGGTGTCCTTCTCGCCGCGCTCGATGTACGGGCCGTAGCGGCCGACGCGGAGCACGATGCCGTTGCCCACCGGGAACGAGGAGACCTCGCGGGCGTCGATCGCGCCCAGGTCGGTCACCAGCTCCTTGAGGCCGCCGAGGTGGTCGCCGTCGCCGTTGCCCGCCTCGGCCGCGCTGCCGACACCGCGGCCCTCGCCGAAGTAGAAACGCTTCAGCCACGGCACGGCCTTCGCCTCGCCGGCGGCGATCCGGTCGAGGTCGTCCTCCATCTTGGCGGTGAAGTCGTAGTCGACGAGCCGCCCGAAGTGCTTCTCCAGCAGGTTGACCACGGCGAAGGACAGGAAGGACGGCACCAGGGCCGTGCCCTTCTTGAAGACGTAGCCGCGGTCCAGGATCGTGCCGATGATCGACGCGTAGGTGGACGGGCGGCCGATCTCGCGCTCTTCCAGCTCCTTGACCAGGCTGGCCTCGGTGTACCGGGCCGGGGGCTTGGTGGCGTGGCCGTCGGCCGTGATCTGCTCGGCGGACAGCGCGTCGCCCTCGGCGACCTGCGGCAGCCGGCGCTCACGGTCGTCCAGCTCGGCGTTCGGGTCGTCGGCGCCCTCGACGTAGGCCTTCAGGAAGCCGTGGAAGGTGATCGTCTTGCCGGACGCGCTGAACTCGACGTCCCGGCCGTCGGCGGACGTGCCGCCGATCTTCACCGTGACGCTGTTCCCGGTCGCGTCCTTCATCTGGGAGGCGACCGTCCGCTTCCAGATCAGTTCGTAGAGCTTGAACTGGTCGCCGGTCAGACCGGTCTCCGCGGGCGTGCGGAAACGATCACCCGACGGACGGATGGCCTCGTGGGCCTCCTGCGCGTTCTTGACCTTGGCGGCGTACGTACGCGGCTGCGGCGGCAGGTAGTCGGCGCCGTACAGCTGCGTGACCTGGGCACGGGCCGCGGAGACCGCGGTGTCGCTCAGCGTCGTGGAGTCCGTACGCATGTACGTGATGTAGCCGTTCTCGTACAGCTTCTGCGCGATCTGCATCGTCGCCTTCGCGCCGAAGCCGAGCTTGCGGCTGGCCTCCTGCTGCAGCGTCGTCGTACGGAACGGGGCGTACGGCGAGCGGCGGTACGGCTTGGACTCGACGGAGCGCACGGAGAAGCGGGTGTTCTCCAGCGCGGCGGCGAGACCGCGGGCGGTCGCCTCGTCGAGGTGGAGGGTGCCCGCGCTCTTGAGCTGTCCCACGGAGTCGAAGTCGCGGCCCTGCGCGACCCGCCTGCCGTCGACGGTCTGCAGGCGCGCGACCAGCGACGACGGGTCGGACGGGTCTCCCGCGCGGCCGGTGGCGAAGGTGCCCGTGAGGTCCCAGTACTCGGCGGAGCGGAAGGCGATGCGCTCGCGTTCCCGCTCCACGACGAGTCGCGTGGCGACGGACTGCACGCGGCCGGCCGACAGCCGGGGCATGACCTTCTTCCACAGCACCGGGGAGACCTCGTAGCCGTAGAGACGGTCGAGGATGCGGCGGGTCTCCTGGGCGTCGACCAGCTTCTGGTTGAGCTGGCGCGGGTTGGCGACGGCCGCGCGGATCGCGTCCTTGGTGATCTCGTGGAACACCATCCGCTTGACGGGGATCTTCGGCTTCAGGACCTCCTGGAGGTGCCAGGCGATCGCCTCGCCCTCCCGGTCCTCATCGGTGGCGAGGAAGAGCTCGTCGGAGTCCTTCAGCAGGTCCTTGAGCTTCTTGACCTGAGCCTTCTTGTCCGCGTTGACGACATAGATCGGCTGGAAGTCGTGTTCTACATCCACACCGAGGCGGCGGACCTCACCGGTGTACTTCTCGGGCACCTCCGCGGCACCGTTGGGAAGGTCGCGGATGTGCCCGACGCTCGCCTCGACGATGTAACCGGGGCCGAGGTAGCCCTTGATCGTCTTCGCCTTGGCAGGCGACTCGACGATGACGAGTCGGCGACCGCCGTGTGCGGTCTCGCTGGTCGGGGACAACTTCGCTCTTCTCTCCGGTCGACGCTGGGGCCTCCCCAGGCCTTGGTCCCGGGGTCGCGGCGTACTTCTGGCTCGTGTGACGCTGCGGAGTGTGACGCTACATCCCGCCCCCGTGTCAAACGGGAAAAGCCCACAACGGCCACTCGAACGGTAACCCGACTACCGGCATTCCTGCCGCCCGGACCGCCCGGCCGTCGCCGTGACCCTGTCCGGAGCGTAACGCTCCCCTTACCCGCCGGAACGGCGTTCTACCGCCTCACAGGCGGGTCAGGCAGTACCCGCCGAGGGCCAGCGCGAGGGCTCCGGCCATGCCCGCGAGGGCCGTGGATGCGACCCGGCTCACACCGAGGCCCACCGGTTCCCGGCGCCGCAGCCGCGTCCCGGTCCAGGTCAGCAGACCGGCTCCGAACAGGGCGAACACCGCTCCCGCGAACATCGCCGGCCCACTCTCCATCGCCCGCCCACCCCTTCCCCGCCGCCGGTTCGGCCCGGCGCGGGGAGAGTGGCACGCACGGGAGGCGGACGGGCGACATCAGGGTGAACGGAAGGCCGACGCGTAACCGAACGTGTGAGCGAGCAAGCGGCCTCCGATCCCTCGGCCATATTTTTCCGGCCGTTTTCCGAAGGACGGCGCGCGCCGAGGCCCGGGCGCCCTCCCCGGGCCCCGGCGCGCGGTATACGACGGTGCGCGCGGCCGGATCGGACGATGATCCGACCGCGCCTACGACGGCACGGGCGTCCCGGCTCGGGAACGCGCCCCCGGATGCCCGTCCCCGCTCAGCCCGCCGGCTCCAGGAAGCCCTGCTCCACCAGCAGCCGGATCTGGGCGGGGGTGCGGTCGCGCAGCAGGACCGCGTCCTCGCCGACGAGCTGCGCGATGGCGTCCAGGATGCGGCCCGCGCTCAGCGTGCCGTCGCACACGCCCGCGAACCCGGCGCCGACCGTGTCCACCTTCGTCGCCCGCCGCATCCCGCGGTGCTGGCGCAGCACGACGTGCTCGGGATCCTCGGCGCCGGGCAGCCCGACCTGCTCCTGGACCACCTCGGGGGCGAGCTTGAAGCGGCTGTCCAGCAGCGCCGCGTCATCGTGGGCCCGGAGGTAGTCGAGCCGGTCGAAGTGCGCCCGGACCGTCTCGCCGAGCGGCTGCTCGACCGGGTGCGGCCACTCCTCCACGGTGACGACGGGCTCGGCGGAGCCGGTCCTGCGCAGGGTGATCCAGCCGAAGCCGACCGCCCTGACCTTGCGCGCCTCGAACTCGTCGAGCCAGGCGTCGTAGCGCGCCTGGTACTGCGCCGGGTCACCGCGGTGGTCCCCGGCGTCCCTCAGCCACAGCTCGGCGTACTGTGTGACGTCCTGTACCTCGCGCTGCACGATCCAGGCATCGCAGCCGCGCGGCACCCACGACCTGAGTCTGTCCTGCCAGTCCTCCCCCGCCACGTGCTGCCAGTTCGCGAGGAACTGCGCGAACCCGCCCTCGGCCAGCCGCTCCCCCGCCTGCTGAACGAGCGAGCGGCACAGATCGTCCCCGCCCATGCCACCGTCCCGGTACGTCAGCCGGGCGCCCGGGGAGATCACGAACGGCGGGTTGGAGACGATCAGGTCGAACGTCTCGTCGTCGCGGACCGGCTCGAAGAGCGAGCCCTCGCGCAGATCGGCGGCGGGCGCCCCGGACAGCGCCAGCGTGAGCGCCGTGATGTGCAGCGCGCGCGGGTTGAGGTCGGTCGCCGTCACGCGCGTGGCGTGCTGGGCGGCGTGCAGCGCCTGGATGCCGGAGCCGGTGCCGAGGTCCAGGGCGGAGGCGACGGGGGTGCGCACGGTGATGCCGGCGAGGGTGGTGGAGGCGCCGCCGACGCCCAGGACGACGCCCTCGTCATGCTGTCCGATGCCGCCGGCCCCGCCGACCGCGCAGCCGAGGTCGGAGACGATGAACCAGTCCTCGCCGCCGGGACCGCCGTAAGGCCGTACGTCCACGGTCGCGGCGACCTCGTCACCGCCCACGCGCCGCAGCCAGCCGGCCTCAAGCGCCTCCTGGACCGGCAGCACGGCCGCCACGCGCGCGTGCGGCACGGGCTGCTGGAGCAGGAACAGTCGTACGAGCGTCTCCAGCGGCGTGTCGCCGCGGGTCGCCCGCAGGGCGGGCACGGTCTCGCTGCGGGCCAGTGCCGCGTACGCGGCGGCGCCGAGCAGGTCGAGCAGTCCGTCGGCGGTGAAGGAGGCGGCCAGCAGCGCGTCCCTCAGGCGCGCGGCGGTGTCGGGCCGGTCGGCGGCGGGCAGGGAAGCGGGTCCGGTGTCAGTCACGCCCCCATTGTGGCCCGCGACGGCCCGCCGGGGCGGACTCCGCGCGGGCCGTCCGCCGACGTCAGCCGGCCGTCGCCGGAGCCGTGGACTGTGCCGTCGCGGACGCGGCGACCTTGCAGCTGGGCTGCTCGGCCATGGCTTCCTTGACCTCGCCCTGCTCCAGCCGCTTCAGCGCCTCCGTGCCGTCGTCGCCCTGCTTGCCGACCTCCTCGGTCTGGCCGGCGACCGCCTTGAGGCCCTTGGCGAACTTGCCCTGGTCCTTGGTGTCGAGCCCCTCGACCGTCTTCTTCAGGCCGGTGTACGACGTGGAGAGACCGGCGAGGTTCTTGGCGGCGTCCTTCTGGAGCTTGGCTCCGCCGTCGATCCCGGGGGGCGCCCCGGCGCTGTCGAGGGCGTCCGCGAGGGCCTTGTAGCCGTCGGCGAGGTTCTGGAAGGCCTCGACGTACGTCTTCTGGGCGTCCTTGGGCGGAAGGTTGCCGTCCGTGGCGATGGACGCGATCGACGCGTTGGCCGACTTGATCTTGGCGCTCTGGGCGGGCACGGCGTCGCACACCGTCTTGGCCCAGGACACCAGCTTGGGGTCGGGCCCCTCGTCACCGCTGCCGCCGCACCCCGTCACCGCGACTGCCAGTACCGCACCGCTGGACAGTGCGGCCGCGAGCTTCTTGTTCACCGGATTGGTCCCTTCCATGGCTCTCGGCCCCCGGAATCTACACGGCGGACGGCCGTGCCCCCGCTACCGGGCGAGAGATCAGTCAGCTTTTACGACCTTTTGTTCCAAGGGAGAGAAGGCTCACCACGTGACCGGGCCCGCACACGCAGACGGGCGGCCGGCGCGTCAGCACGCGCCGCCCGCCCGTCGATCACCCGGGTCCTGCCGCTCCGGGCTAGGAGACCACCGCCGCGTCGGGCGAGTTGGTGACCCGCTCGGCGTCGTCCTCGTCGCCGACGGCGATGCCGCGCCGCTTGGAGACGTACACGGCGACGACGATCACCAGCAGGGCGAGGACCGCGATCCCGATCCGCACGCCGAGGTTCTTGTCATCGCCGTAGGAGAACTTGATCACGGCCGGTGCGATGAGCAGCGACACCAGGTTCATGACCTTCAGCAGCGGGTTGATCGCGGGGCCGGCGGTGTCCTTGAAGGGGTCGCCGACCGTGTCCCCGATCACCGTGGCCGCGTGCGCCTCGCTGCCCTTGCCCCCGTGGTGGCCGTCCTCCACCAGCTTCTTGGCGTTGTCCCAGGCGCCGCCGGAGTTGGCGAGGAACACCGCCATCAGCGTGCCCGCGCCGATGGCACCGGCGAGGTAGGAGCCGAGCGCGCCGACGCCGAGCGTGAACCCGATGAAGATCGGCGCCATGACGGCGAGCAGACCGGGCGTGGCCAGCTCCCGCAGGGCGTCCTTGGTGCAGATGTCGACGACCTTGCCGTACTCGGGTTTCTCGGTGAAGTCCATGATCCCGGGCTTCTCGCGGAACTGCCGCCGCACCTCGAACACCACCGAACCGGCCGAACGCGACACGGCGTTGATGGCCAGCCCGGAGAAGAGGAAGACGACCGCGGCACCCGCGATGAGACCGACCAGGTTGTTGGGTTGCGAGATGTCCAAAGACAGGCTGAGCGGCGAACCCGGCCCGGTCAGCTTGGCGCCGACGTCCTGCACGTTGGTGGTGATCGCGTCGCGGTACGACCCGAACAGCGCCGCCGCGGCCAGGACGGCGGTGGCGATGGCGATGCCCTTGGTGATGGCCTTGGTGGTGTTGCCGACCGCGTCCAGGTTGGTGAGCACCTGCGCGCCCGCGCCCTCGACGTCGCCGGACATCTCGGCGATGCCCTGCGCGTTGTCGGAGACCGGCCCGAAGGTGTCCATGGCGACGATCACGCCGACCGTGGTGAGCAGGCCGGTGCCGGCCAGGGCCACCGCGAACAGCGCCAGCATGATCGACGTACCGCCGAGCAGGAACGCGCCGTACACACCGAGCCCGATGAGCAGGGCGGTGTACACGGCCGATTCCAGACCGACCGAGATACCGGACAGGACGACGGTGGCCGGTCCGGTCAGGGAGGTCTTGCCGATGTCCCGCACCGGGCGGCGGTTGGTCTCGGTGAAGTAGCCGGTCAGTTGCTGGATGACGGCGGCGAGCAGGATGCCGATGGCCACCGCGACCAGCGCGAGGATGCGCGGGTCGCCGTCCTTGCCCTTGATCGCCGCGTCGGTGACGCCGTCCAGGCCGGCGTAGCTTCCCGGCAGGTAGACGAAGACGGCCACCGCGACCAGCGCCAGCGAGATCACCGCGGAGATGAAGAAGCCGCGGTTGATCGCGCTCATGCCGCTGCGGTCGGCGCGGCGCGGGGCGACCGCGAAGATGCCGATCATCGCCGTGATCACACCGATGGCGGGCACCAGCAGCGGGAAGGCCAGTCCGGCGTCGCCGAAGGCGGTCTTGCCGAGGATCAGCGCGGCCACCAGGGTCACGGCGTACGACTCGAAGAGGTCGGCCGCCATGCCCGCGCAGTCGCCGACGTTGTCGCCCACGTTGTCGGCGATGGTCGCGGCATTGCGCGGGTCGTCCTCCGGAATGCCCTGCTCGACCTTGCCGACCAGGTCGGCGCCGACGTCGGCGGCCTTGGTGAAGATGCCGCCGCCCACCCGCATGAACATGGCGATCAGGGCGGCGCCGAGGCCGAAGCCCTCCAGCACCTTCGGCGCGTCGGCGGCGTACACCAGCACCACACAGGAGGCGCCCAGCAGGCCGAGCCCCACCGTGAACATGCCGACGACGCCGCCCGTGCGAAATGCGATCTTCATCGCGGTGTGCGAGACGGTGGTGAGATCCTTTCGCGGTTCGCCTTCCGCCGGAGTCGCTTCCCGGGCCGCCGCGGCGACCCGCACGTTGCTGCGCACCGCGAGCCACATGCCGATATAGCCGGTGGCCGCCGAGAACGCCGCACCGATCAGGAAGAACACCGAGCGGCCGGCCCGCTGATTCCAGTCGTCCGCGGGCAGCAGCATGAGCAGGAAGAACACGACCACGGCGAATACGCCGAGCGTGCGCAACTGCCGGGCGAGATAGGCCTTGGCGCCTTCCTGGACCGCCTCGGCGATCCGTTTCATGCTGTCGGTTCCCTCGCCCGCCGCGAGTACCTGCCGGACCAGGATCCCCGCGACCACCAGCGCGGCCAGGGCGACGGCCGCGATAACGGCCACGATGATCCGATTGTCGTCGGTCAGAACCGCTGCCGCGAGAGAAGTGGGATGACCCAGATGAGGGGTAGAAAGCCCCGCCATTCGTCCTCCTTGACGCTTGGGCTGAGCTCAAGATGTGGACGGATTGTAGGTACCGCGGAGTGATCTAAACAGGGGACGGTAAACGGAATCGGCCTACTAGCGCTCTTCAGCAAATGATCGAGACAAGACCATGGGGCTCGAAAGAAGTAATGGCCTCAGGGCATTGACGCCCGCATTGGCGCTTGATCAAATTATCAGCTATTGATCGTGAATTCCTTCACGAATTCCTCGGCGCCCCGGAAAACACGACGAGGGCCCTGCTCAGCAGGGCCCTCGCGGGTGTCGCCGCGCCGTCGGTCAGACGAGCACCGTGGCCGGCGGCGTGGTCGGCCAGGTCATGCGGATCAGTCCGCCGTTCGGTCCGGTGGTGACCTCCACGTCGTCGACGAGGCCGCTGATGACCGCCAGGCCCATCTCGTCCTCCTCGACCTCGGTCTCGCCGTCCTGCCCGGCGCCGGGCGTGTCGCCGCCCGCGACGGCGTGCGGCGCCTCGTCGCCGACCTCGATGGAGAACTGTTTCTCCTCTTCGATCAGCGCCACCTTCACCGGTGCCGTGACGCCACTGCTCTGGTGCAGTCCGACCGCGCGGGAGCACGCCTCCCCCACGGCCAGGCGCACCTCGTCCAGGACGGCCTCGTCCACTCCCGCCCTGCGCGCCACCGCTGCCGCCACCAGCCGGGCGGTCCGGACGTGTTCGGGCAGCGCGCTGAAGCGGAGTTCGACGGTGGCCATGCATCCCCCTCGCGACTACGGGCGTGCGGTCGGGGACGGGGCCGCCGCCGGGCGACCGCACCCCCTGGTGTCCTTGCTGTACCCCGGGCCGCCCTGTCCGCATCGTCTTGTCTGCGTCACATCCGCGTCGGCGTCTCGTGTGCGTCAACGGCGGCGGCGCGGCAGGCGCGGCCCAGGACGGACCGGCCGACGACCGGGCCCCCGCCGGGGGCCCGGTGCCGGCGACCGGTCCGGGATCGGCCTGCGGCCGATCAGTCGGTGGCCTCCACCGCTTCCTCGACCGTGGTGTGGATCGGGAACACCTTGGTGAGGCCGGTGATGCGGAAGATCTTGAGAATGCGCTCCTGGTTGCAGACCAGGCGCAGCGAGCCCTCGTGGGCCCGCACTCGCTTCAGACCGCCGACCAGCACGCCGAGCCCGGTGGAGTCGAGGAAGTCCACGCCCTCCATGTCGACGACGAGGTGGAAATTCCCGTCGTTCACCAGCTCGACCAGCTGCTCGCGCAGCTTGGGCGCGGTATACACGTCGATTTCGCCACCGACTCGGACGACCGTACGATCGCCGACGGTCTCGGTCGACAGGGACAGGTCCACGGATCCTCCAGCACCTTGCTATCGAGCGGTTGTCCCTCGGGCACCGGCTTGCGGCCCCCGGGACGCTTCGCCAGCCGCGATGGCATTCAATCACTTACCGGCAGGCGTGCACGACGCCTTGACCCCATTGTCCGTCACACCAGTGACACACTCGGTGCCGATGGCCAAGAATCACCGATCCGATCGAACCCCGGCGGACCCGGCGTCCCGTCCGTCTCCGGGCGCGGTCCTGGACCGGCTCGCCTCCGGGCCGAGCCGGGCTGCGCGCATCACTCATACGGAGCACTTGCCCCCGCGCGCGGGCCGCCATGCCGTCTGGCCTGACCGGATTCGCCCCGAGGTGATCGCGGCCGTACAGGCGTGCGGGATCGAGCATCCCTGGGCGCACCAGGCGCGGGCGGCCGAGCACGCCCTGGACGGCGACTCGGTGGTCGTCGCCACCGGCACCGCCTCCGGCAAGTCCCTCGCCTATCTCGTACCCGTGATGTCCACCCTCCTGGACGGGGCCGAGGCCCCGAACGGGCGCGGCACCACCGCCCTGTACCTGGCGCCGACCAAAGCGCTCGCGGCGGATCAGTGCCGGTCGGTGAAGGAACTTTCACAACCTCTCGGCACTTCGGTACGCCCGGCCGTGTACGACGGCGACACTCCGTTCGAGGAACGGGAGTGGATCCGCCAGTACGCCAACTACGTGCTCACCAACCCGGACATGCTGCACCGCGGGATACTCCCCTCCCACCCGCGCTGGTCCTCCTTCCTGAAGTCGCTCCGGTACGTCGTCATCGACGAGTGCCACACCTACCGCGGCGTGTTCGGCTCGCACGTCGCCCAGGTACTGCGCCGGCTGCGTCGCCTGTGCGCCCGCTACGGCTCCTCCCCCGTGTTCCTGCTGGCCTCGGCGACCTCCGCCGAGCCCGCGGCCTCCGCCCGCCGGCTGACCGGCCTGCCGGTGGTGGAGGTCGCCGACGACGCCTCCCCGCGCGGGGAGCTGGTCTTCGCCCTCTGGGAGCCCCCGCTCACCGAGTTGCAGGGCGAGAAGGGCGCCCCCGTACGGCGTACCGCCACCGCCGAGACCGCCGATCTGCTGACCGACCTGACCGTGCAGGGCGTCCGCTCGGTCGCCTTCGTGCGCTCCCGGCGCGGCGCCGAACTGATCTCGGTCATCGCCCAGGAGCGGCTTGGCGAGGTCGACCGCTCCCTGGTCCGGCGTGTCGCGGCCTACCGCGGCGGCTACCTCCCCGAGGAACGCCGCGCCCTGGAACGCGCCCTGCACTCCGGCGAACTCCTCGGCCTCGCCGCCACGACGGCCCTGGAGCTGGGCGTGGACGTCTCCGGCCTGGACGCGGTGGTGATCGCCGGCTACCCGGGCACGCGCGCGTCCCTGTGGCAGCAGGCGGGCCGCGCGGGCCGCTCCGGCCAGGGCGCCCTCGCGGTGCTCGTCGCCCGTGACGACCCACTGGACACCTTCCTCGTCCATCACCCCGAGGCCCTGTTCGACCAACCGGTGGAATCGACGGTCCTCGACCCCGACAACCCCTACGTCCTCGCCCCGCACCTGTGCGCCGCCGCCGCGGAGCTGCCGCTGACCGAGGAGGACCTGGAGCTCTTCGGTTCCGGCTGCGCGGACGTGCTGCCGCAGCTGGAGGCCGCGAAGCTGCTGCGCCGCCGCACCCGGGCCTGGCACTGGACCCGCCGGGAGCGGGCGGCCGACCTCACCGACATCCGCGGCGCCGGGGGCCGCCCGGTGCAGATCGTGGAGACCGGCACGGGCCGGCTGCTCGGCACGGTCGACGCGGGCGCCGCGCACTCCGCGGTCCACGAGGGCGCCGTCCACCTGCACCAGGGCCGCACCTACCTGGTGCGCACCCTGGACCTGGAGGACTCCGTCGCCCTGGTCGAACAGGCCGACCCGCCGTACTCGACCGTCGCCCGCGACACCACGTCGATCTCCATCCTGGAGACGGACACCGAGATCCCCTGGGGCTCCGGCCGCCTGTGCTTCGGCTCCGTGGAGGTCACCAACCAGGTGGTCTCCTACCTCCGCCGGCGCCTCATCACCGGCGAGGTGCTGGGCGAGACGAAACTCGACCTCCCTCCCCGTACGCTGCGCACCCGCGCGGTGTGGTGGACGGTCACCGAGGACCAGCTGGACGAGGCCCGGATCACCCCGGAGATCCTCGGCGGCTCCCTGCACGCCGCCGAGCACGCCTCCATCGGCATGCTGCCCCTCTTCGCGACCTGCGACCGCTGGGACATCGGCGGCGTGTCCGTACCGCTGCACCCCGACACCCTGCTGCCCACGGTCTTCGTCTACGACGGCCACCCCGGCGGCGCGGGCTTCGCCGAGCGCGCCTTCCACACCGCCCGCGCCTGGCTGTCCGCCACTCGCGAGGCCATCGCCTCCTGCGAGTGCGAGGCCGGCTGCCCGTCCTGCATCCAGTCCCCCAAGTGCGGCAACGGCAACGATCCACTGCACAAGAGGGGGGCGGTACGGCTTCTCACGGTGCTCCTGAAGGGTGCGGCGAACGAGCCGACGGAGGGGACGGCGGCTGGTTAAGGGGGCGGGGTGAACGACGGAGGGGACTGACTGCGGCTGGTCAGAGGCCGAGTGAGGCCGACGGAGGGGACGCCGGCTGGTCAGAGGCCGACCGAGAGGGCGGCGGCTGGCAGAGGCCGACGGAAGCGGTGGCGGCTGGTCAAGGGGTGAGCGGAGCCGACGGTGGTCCCGGTTCGGCAGGCGGTATGGCCCGGGGTCCGTCCGGGGGCCCGGGCGCCACCAATCCCGGCGGGCCCGATCCCGGCGGACCCGGTTCGGCAGAGGGCGCGGTCCGGAGTCCGTCGCGGAGCCCGGGCGGCAGCGGGCCCGGCGAGCCCGGCCCGGCAAGCGGCGCCACCCCAAGCCCGCCTCCGATCCCGGACGGCACCGACCCCGGCGAGCCCGGCCCGGCAGGCGGCACGGCCCCGAGTCCGTCGCGGAGCCCGGACGGCAGCGGGCCCGGCGGGCCCGCTCTCGCCCTCGCCTCCGCCGCGAACGGTCCAGTCCGCACGGCTGCCGTCACCTCCGCGGTGTCGCCCACGATCGCGCACCGCACCAACCGTGCTCCATGGCCCGCCGCCAGCCGCCCGGCGCGGGCGCAGGCCGCCGTACCGCCCTCGGCCCAGTGGTCCGCCGCCGCGAGCGCCGCCAGGTCCGCTCCGCCGGCCGCCCGGTGCCGTACGACGACGGCCTGCCCGTAAAGGAGCACCGCGCCGAACACCGCGCACAGCAAGGCCATCGCCCCCAGGCTCCACACGGTGGCCGACCCCCGGTCGGTCCCGCACCGCCGCGCCATACCGTCGCGCACGCGGCCCGGCGCCGACGCGCAACGCCCCCGGCCGCACCGCGGCCACCGAGACACCGCTCGCCACGCCTCCGCACCAACCCACCGGCCCGGTGACGCACGCCCACGCTCCCGGGTCCCGGCACACTCCCGCCGGCCCGTCCCCCGCCGACCACGCCGTCGCCCTGGTGTTTCCTCGACCTGGCCCTGACCGGCCCGCCCCCGGCCCGGCCGGCCATACCCGCGCGAGAGCGCCCTGGCGTCCTCCCGTACACCGTCGGCGGGCCGTCGTGCGCCGGCCGGCTCGCACCCGTACTTCACGGCCCCACCTCCCCCGTACGCACGGTGTCCTCGGCGAGCGCCACCGCCTCCTCGTGTACCTCGACGGGCAGCCCGCTCAGGAGCGGGGGCCGGGCCACCACCGTGACCCGGACCCGGTCACCCTCGCGTGCGACGGTCACCCGCGCTCCCCGCGGAGCCGTTTCCCGCGTCACCCGCGCCACCGCGTCGGGCGGGTCCTGCCGGGCGGCGGCCCGGGCACCCGCGCGGGCCGCGTCCACGCACTCGATCCGCGCCGCCACCGCGAGCAGCCCCCAGACCAGCGCCATCGTGAACGCCACCAGCACGGACAGCGCCATGGCCGTCTCCACGGTCACGAAGCCGTGGTCCCCGCCCCGCTCTCCTCCTTCCTCACATCCGCGCACTGAGGGCCTTCTTCACGATGGCCTGGAGCTCCGCCTGGACCTGGCCGCTGGTGACCACCTGGTACAGCAGCACCGCGAACCCGACGGCCGCGATGATTCCCATGGCGTATTCGGACGTCACCATTCCGGTGTCCTGACGGCACGTCCCGCGCAGCCTCGCCGCCGCTTTCCTGATCTTTCCGAACATCTCGGTCCCCCTGAGGTTCCGTTCCGCAGTCGTTCTCCGTGCTTGTCGGACGGCTTCCCGCTCGTCCGCTCTCGTCCGTTCTGGTCCGTTCTCCTCCGTCTCGGCCTCACCCTCCTCCCGTCACCCCGCCCGCCAGACCGATCACGACGGGCGCCACCCCGACCGCGACGAACGCGGGCAGGAAGCACAGGCCGACCGGCGCGGAGATCAGTACGGCCGCCCGCCGTGCCCGGGCCGTCGCCGTACGGGTCCACTCCGCGCGCGCGTCCGACGCGAGACGGGCGACCGGACCGGCCGCGGGCAGCCCGGACTCGTCGGCCCGCTCCAGCAGTCGCGCCAGGGCACCGGCGCCGGGCAGCAGGGCCAGGCTCCGCCAGGCTTCCGCCGGCGCGCCGCCGAGCCGGACCTCCGCGGCGCCACGCGCCAGCGCCTGCCCGACAGGGCCGCCGAGGGCCTCCCCCACGGCGTGGGCGGCGACCACCGGAGCGGCACCGGCGGCGATGCAGGCGGCCAGCAGGTCGGCCGCGAGCGGGAGCCGGCGCGCGGCCCCGGCGGTGTCGCTCGCCTCGGACCGCCCGGCCGCCCTCTGCCGGTCCCGCCACCACCACAGCGCGGCACCGACGATCAGCCCCAGCACCACCCCGGGGACCCCGCCGACCAGCACCCACGCCCCGCACGCCGCACCGGCCGGAGCCGGCAACCGCCGTACACCGGGCGGCATCGCGAACGGCACTCCGCCCGCCGGCCCCGACGGCATCTCGTGCCCCAGCAACCCGGCCACCCGGCGCCGTACCCGGCGCCGCCGACGCGCCAGTTCCAGCCTCCGGGCGCCCCAGCCGAGGACCAGCATGGCGACTCCGACCATCCCCAGCCTGTGGACAACGTCCCCGCTCACCCGGCCCACCCCTCCCGCATCGCACACATCCCGGACCGCCCTGGCTGTCCCGCCTCGCGGCCCAGCCGCTTTCCCACAGCCCGCCCAGCCGCCCTCACACCGCCTCCGCCCCGCGCACGATCCGCATCGCCCACCACATCCCGGCCGCCTCGAACACCGCCCCAACCGACAGGCAGCCGAGGCCGGCCCCGGTGTGCAGCAGCACGCGCAGGGGGTCGGCGCCCATGGCCGTGCCGAGCAGCAGCCCGAGGACGGGCAGTACGGCGAGCAGCACCGCGGTGGCCCGGGCACCCGCCAACTGGGCGCGCAGATCGGCCCGGCCGTCCCGCTCGGCGCGCAGGGCACCGTCCAGCCGGTCCAGGCCCGCGGCGAGTCCGGCGCCCTGGTCCACGGCCACCCGCCAGCACGCGGCGAGACCGAGCAGCCCCTCCGCGCCCGGCTGCCGCGCCGCCACGGCGAGCGCGCCCGGCACGTCTCCGCCGAACCGCGCCGCCGCCACCACGGCGGCCTGGGCGTCACCGAGCCCGGCGGAGTCCCGCGCGGCCCGCAGCAGCGCCGCCGCCGGCTGCCGTCCGGCCCGCACCTCCCCGGCGAGCGCCCCGCACAGGGCGATCACCGCGTCGGCCCGCCGCTCCCGGGCGTTGCGGTCCTGCCGGGCCAGCCGCACCCGGCGCAGCACCGGCACCCCGGCCGCCCCCGCGACGACCGGGATCACCGAGGCGCCCCACAGGGCGATCACCACCCCGATGCCGAGGGCCGCCCACTCCGCTCCCCACCGGCCGCGCCATCGCCTCAGGTCCGTGCGGGCCTGCTGCCAGGCGGGCGGCCCGGTCGCCACCACTCCGCCGCCGGCCAGCAGCAGCCGGGCCCGCCGGACCCCGTAGTGCCGGCCGCCCAGCAGCCAGACCGATCCGCCGAGGCACAGCGCCGCGGCTCCCGTCGAGAGCTCACCGATCACTTCCATCACCTTTCTCATCACTTCGGTCTCATCACTTCGGTCTCATCACTCCGGGCACGCCTCTCCAGCGGCCCCGCCCGTCCTCGCAGCACGCCCATCCCCAGCCCGCACCCGTCGGACCTCACCCGCCCCCGGCCTCCCCATAAGGCCCCAGCAGCTCCCGCAACCGCTCCCACCCCCGCTCCCGGACGAAGGCCCGCTCGCCCCAGCGCAGGGCCGGTACCGCCCGCACCAGCCCGGTGGGGTCCCGCTCCAGGACGTGGACCTCGTCGATCCGGCGCCGCCCGGACCGGTCCCGTACGAGGTGCACCACCACCGAGAGGGCGGCCGCCAATTGGCTGTGCAGCGCGGCCCGGTCCAGCCCGGCGGCCGTGGCCAGCGCCTCCAGCCGGGCCGGTACATCGGCGGCGGCGTTGGCGTGCACGGTGCAGCAGCCGCCGTGACCGGTGTTGAGGGCCGCGAGCAGATGCACGACCTCGGGCCCGCGCACCTCTCCGACGACCAGCCGGTCCGGCCGCATCCGCAGTGCCTGCCGTACGAGGTCCTCCAGGGTGACCAGGCCGGCCCCCTCCTGGTTGGCGGGCCGGGTCTCCAGCCGGACCACGTGCGGATGGTCCGGCCGCAGCTCGGCCGAGTCCTCGGCGAGCACGATCCGCTCGCCCGGTCCGACCAGCCCCAGCAGGGCACTGAGCAGGGTGGTCTTGCCGCAGCCGGTGCCACCGCTGACGAGGAACGAGAGCCGGGCCTCGATCAGTGCGTGCAGGATCCGGTCACCGCCGGGCGGCACCGTGCCGGCCGCGACGAGTTCCCCGACGGTGAAGGCCCGGGGCCGGATCACGCGCAGGGCGAGGCAGGTGCAGCCGACGGCGACCGGGGGCAGCACCGCGTGCAGCCGGGTGCCGTCGGGCAGCCGGGCGTCCGCCCAGGGCCGGGCGTCGTCCAGCCGGCGTCCGGCCACCGCGGCCAGCCGCTGCGCGAGCCGTCGTACGGCCGCCGCGTCGGGGAAGGCGACCGTGGTCAGCTCCAGGCCGCCGCCGCGGTCCACCCACACCCGGTCGGGGGCGGAGACCAGGACGTCGGTGACATCCGGGTCGGCGAGCAGCGGTTCCAGGGGGCCGGTGCCCACGAGTTCGGACCGCAGGCGTTCGGCCGTGCCGAGCACCTCGGCGTCGCCGAGCACCCGGCCCTGCTGGCGCAGCGCCTGGGCCACGCGCGCGGGGGTGGGTTCGGCACCGCTCTCGGCGAGCCAGCGGCGGACGCCGTCGAGCAGGGCCGCGCCGTCGGCCCGGTCGAGTCCGGGCAGGCTCATCGGGTGCCTCCCGTCTCGACCAGCACGCGCTCCCAGAAGTGGGTGCAGAAGCGGGCGAGCGGGCCGCGCCCGGTGGCGCCTGGGGCCTTGGCGCTTCCTCGCGGGCGCAGCAGCACCGGTTCGACGGGCAGTTGGCCGGCCAGTGGCAGGCCGAGCAGCCGGGCCACCTCGTGGTCGTCCAGTCCGGGTGCGTAGGGCCCGCGGACCGCCACCCGCAGATCGCGGACGACCATGCCGACGGCGGATGCGACCCGGCTGGCTGCGGCGACCGCGCGCAGTTCGGCCGGGACGACGAGGAGGACCAGGTCGAGCTGGGCGAGTGCCTCGGCCACCCCGTCGTCGAGGCGGCGGGGCAGGTCGACCACGACCGTGCCGCCGCGCCGCCGGGCCGCGGCCAGCACCGCCCGCACCGCGGGCGGGGGCACGGCGACGCAGTCCCCGCGGTCCCAGCTGAGCACGCGCAGGGAGTGCAGTTCGGGCAGCGACTCCTCCAGGGCGCCGCCGCCGACCCGGCCGCGGGAGGCGGCGAAGGCGGGCCAGCGCAGTCCTTCGGCGCTTTCGCCGCCGAGGAGCACGTCGAGTCCGCCGCCGAGCGGGTCGGCGTCCACCAGGAGGGTGCGCAGTCCCTCGCGCGCGGAGGTGACGGCGAGGGCACACGCGAGTGTGGACGCCCCGGCCCCGCCCCGGCCGCCGATCACGCCGACGGTGAGGGCCGGACGGCCGATGCCCTCGGCGACGTCGGCGATGCGGTCGACCAGCCAGGCCTCGCCGTCGGGGAGCATCAGGACGTGGTCGGCGCCGATCAGGACGGCCCGTTTCCACACGTCGGGGTCGTCCTGGTCGCGGCCGACCAGCACCACGCCGGGCCGGCGCGCGGCCCCGCCCACCCGGCGGGCGGCGTCGTCACCGACGAGTACGAGCGGGGCCGCCGCCCAGCCGTCACCGGAATCCGGCACGCCGTGCCGGACCTCGGGCGTGGCGCCCGCCGCCGCGCACAGGCGCAGCAGATCGTCCAGGAGGACGGCGTCCTCGGTGATGATGAGCGGTCGTCCGGGCCGGTCCGCGGGGCCGGGCGGCGGGTCGTGGGTGACGGTTCCGGTCACGGGTGTTCCCCCTTCGCTGCGTGGGCGGCGCGGCTTCCTCGGCCACGCGATTCCCAAAGGTGTGAAGAACCGGCAAGCGGCCTTCCTGTGAAGGCCGACGGAAACCGGCCATACGCGCTGCGGGCAATCGGAACCGGCCATCAACTCGCCGCGGCCGGAGCGCGCTGGAAACACGGTGGCGCGATCCGGGAAATAATGTGGATCTTGGTGGAAAACTGTGGACAACGCCGACCCTGTGAATAACTTCGTCACCCATACCGGTGACCCCTGCACCGATCCGCTGGCGACTTCCACAGAGCAGCCCGATGATTACGCTGCGTAACGAATCATGGGCATACCGAAGGAGCGGCCACGGCGGCGTGACGCCGGCCGTACGACCGCTCGAAGAAGGGGGGAAGAGCGAGAAAACCCGTCCGGACATGCGACGACCCCCGCCGGGGGGGAGAGCGGGGGTCGTCCCCACGGCCGACTCGGGGGGGGAGGAGTCGGACCGGGTTAGCACGGTCGCGAACGATCCGTGACTTCCATGGTGTACCCGAGAGCCCTCTCAGGCAAACCCACGCGCCCCACCTTACGCCGAATGGTGGGCCCCTATGCTCAGGGGTGTGGAAAACCACTCCTCGCCCCGCGCGGCGGCCTTCTTTGACCTGGACAAGACGGTCATTGCGAAGTCGAGCACGCTCACCTTCAGCAAGTCCTTCTACCAAGGCGGCCTGATCAACCGCAGGGCCGCCCTGCGTACCGCATATGCCCAGTTCGTCTTCCTGGCCGGCGGTCTGGACCACGACCAGATGGAGCGTATGCGCGAGTATCTCTCCGCGCTGTGCCGCGGCTGGAACGTCCAGCAGGTGCGGGAGATCGTGGCCGAGACCCTGCACGACCTGATCGACCCGATCATCTACGACGAGGCCGCCTCCCTCATCGAGGAGCACCACGCGGCCGGCCGGGACGTGGTGATCGTGTCCACCTCGGGCGCGGAGGTGGTCGAGCCGATCGGCGAACTGCTGGGGGCGGACCGGGTGGTCGCCACCCGTATGGTCGTGGGCGAGGACGGCTGCTTCACCGGAGAGGTGGAGTACTACGCCTACGGCCCGACCAAGGCCGAGGCCATCCGGGAACTGGCCGCGTCCGAGGGCTACGACCTCGACCGCTGCTACGCCTACAGCGACTCGGCGACCGACCTGCCGATGCTCCGCACCGTCGGGCACCCGCACGCCGTGAACCCGGACCGCGCACTGCGCCGCGAGGCCCTCGCGCACGGATGGCCGGTCCTGGAGTTCCGCCGCCCGGTCCCGCTCAAGAAGCGGCTGCCGGCGTTCTCGGTGCCGCCCCGCCCCGCGCTGGTCGCGGCGGCGGCCATAGGCGCGGCGGCGGCGACCGCCGGGCTGGTCTGGTACGCCAGCCGGCGCCGCGCCACGGCCTGAGCGGCGCCCGTTTCACCCCGTTTGAAGGCGAAAGTAAAGAAGTGCAGGCAGGGGTTCCGCTTCCTCCCGGCTCGCGGTACAAAGAATGTAGGCCCGCGAGACCAAAGGACATCCGGGAGGATCCCCTGTCTCCACGCACTTGGCCCACGGACCTCGCATGAACACCGGGCACCCACGCGACGTCGACCCGTCGATTACGGGCCAGCCGCACCAGGACGGGCAAAGTACCCCGACCTGATGGGCGACATATCGAGGACGCTTGGTAACCCGATGAGCATGCCAGCGGCGGTACGAGTATTCGTACCGCCGCATCTCTTCTGCCCGGCCACCGCAGACCGCCCCCTGCCGGGAGCCCGCCCGGGCGGCCGCGGGGAGTTCCGCTCAGGCCGCGCCGCGCTGGAGCGCCTCGCAGACCGCCGTCGACTCGCGCACGCCCAGCTCGACCGCGCGTCCGCAGTGGGCGATCCACGCCGCCATGCCCTCGGGCGTGCCGGAGACGTAGCCCTCCAGGGCGGCGAGGTACGAGGCGCGACCCAGTTCGGCGTGGCCCACCTCGGCCGGACAGATCGCCTTCGGGTCCAGACCGCTGCCGATCAGCACGATCCGCTCGGCCGCGCGCGCGACCAGGCCGTTGTACGACGTGAAGGGACGCAGCGCGAGCAGCTCGCCGTGCACGACGGCGGCCGTCACCAGCGCGGGGGCCGAGGTGCCGGCGATGATCAGGTCCGCCAGCCCCTCCAGCCGGCCGGAGACCTCACCGGCGTCCGGCAGCGGCAGTTCGATCAGCGGTTCGTCCACCGGCTCGCCGGCCTGACGCGGCCTGCCCACCTGCTCGGCGTCGTCGGCCGCGGCCACCAGGTGCAGCCGGGCCAGCACCCGCAGCGGAGACTGGCGCCAGATGGACAGCAGCTGTCCCGCCTCGGCGGTGAGCCGCAGCGCCGCACCCATCACGCGGGCCTCCGCGTCGACGCCGAAGTCGCTGCGCCGCCGCACCTCCTCCAGGGCCCAGTCCGCCCCGGACAGCGCCGCCGAACCACGGGCGCCGCGCAGGGCCGCCTCGGAGGTGACCTCGTTGCTGCGACGCCTCATGACACGGTGCCCGTAGACCCGGTCCACGGCCTTGCGTACGGACTCCACGGATTCGGCCACCCCGGGCAGCGAGCCCAAGGCGGAGAGCGGGTCGGCGGTCGCGCCTGTCGTACTCATGGGTACGACAGTACGCACCCCGGCGGCCCGCCCCACGAAGGAGTGGTCTTCTTCACTTCACCGTGACACATACAGCTATCGTGCGGCTACCCTTGGTGAACATGAAAATTGCTTTCGTCGGGAAGGGCGGGAGCGGCAAAACGACGCTCTCCTCCCTCTTCATCCGCCATCTCGTCGCCGCCGGCGCCCCGGTGGTCGCCATCGACGCGGACATCAACCAGCACCTCGGCCCCGCCCTCGGTCTCGGCGAGGAGGAGGCGGCGGCGCTGCCCGCCATGGGCGAACAGCTCCCGCTGATCAAGGACTATCTGCGCGGCGCCAACCCGCGCATCGCCTCGGCCGCGACGATGATCAAGACGACCCCGCCCGGCGAGGGCTCGCGCCTGGTCCGGGTGCGCGAGCCCAACCCCGTCTACGACGCCTGCGCGCGTCCGGTGGAACTCGACGGCGGCGCCGTCCGTTTGATGGTCACGGGCCCCTTCACGGACGCCGACTTGGGGGTCTCCTGCTACCACTCCAAGACGGGAGCGGTGGAGCTGTATCTCAACCACCTCGTCGACGGCCCCGACGAGTACGTCGTGGTCGACATGACGGCCGGTTCGGACTCCTTCGCCTCCGGCATGTTCACCCGCTTCGACATGACGTTCCTCGTCGCCGAACCGACCCGGAAGGGGGTCTCCGTCTACCGCCAGTACAAGGAGTACGCCCGGGACTTCGGCGTGGCCCTGAAGGTCGTCGGCAACAAGATCCACGAGCCGGACGACATCGACTTCCTGCGCGCGGAGGTCGGAGACGACCTGCTCGTGACAGTCGGGCGCTCGGACTGGGTGCGCGCCATGGAGAAGGGCCGCCCGCCCCGGTTCGACCTCCTGGAGGAGGCCAACGCCCGCGCCCTGGAGACCCTTCGGGCCGCCGTGGACGCCACCTACGAGCGGCGCGACTGGGAGCGCTACACCCGTCAGATGGTGCACTTCCACCTGAAGAACGCCGAGTCCTGGGGGAACGAGCGCACCGGGGCCGACCTGGCGGCGCAGGTCGACCCCGGCTTCGTGCTCGGTGAGAACGTGGCGACCCCCGCCTGACGCCTACCGCCGGTCCGCCGGCGCCCCGGGCACACCCCTGGGCGCCGGGGCCGGGCTGCCGGACAGGAAGGACGCCCAGCCCTGCCGGGGCGCCTCGCCGACCTCCAGGGAACGCAGCCGCGCCAGCGTCCGCGGGTCCTGGGCGTCGAGCCAGTCGACCAGCTGCCGGAAGGAGACACAGCGCACGTCGGGCTTGGTGCACACCTCCTTCACCACCTCTTCCACGGCGCGCATATAGGTGCCGCCGTTCCAGGACTCGAAGTGGTTGCCGATGACCAGAGGCGCGCGGTTGCCGTCATAGGCGCGGTAGAAGCCCTTGAGGAGGCCGTCGCGCATCTGGTCGCCCCAGTAGTCGAACTTGTCGGGATCGCCCTGGGTCTGGGTGCCGGACTGGCCGACCATGAAGTTGTAGTCCATGGTCAGCTGCTCATAGGTATGGCCGGGGAAGGGCACCAGCTGCATCGACAGGTCCCACAGCCCTTCCTTCTTCTTGGGCCAGACCTGGTCGTTGACTCCGCTGGAGTCGTAGCGGAAGCCCAGGTCGCGGGCGGCCTTCACGAAGTTCTTCCGCCCCTCCAGGCAGGGGGTGCGGGCGCCGATCAGCTCCTTGTCGTAATCGAAGGGCAGGGGGTCCTCCGCCCGCATGCCGGTGTTGGAGCGCCAGGACTTCACGAACCTCTTGGCCTGGGCGATCTCGCTCTTCCACTCGTCCACCGACCAGGTGCCCACCCCGCCGTCGGGCCCGCAGAAATGGCCGTTGAAGTGGGTGCCGATCTCGTTGCCCTCCAGCCAGGCCAGCCGCAGTTGCTCAAGGGTGTCGGCGATGCCCCGCTCGTCGTTGAACCCGATGTCGGAGCGGCCCGGGGAGTGCTGCGGCGGCTTGTAGAGGTCGCGCTTCTCCTCCGGCAGCAGGTACACCCCGCTGAGGAAGTACGTCATGGTCGCGTTGTTCTCCTTGGCGACCTCGCGGAAGTGCGAGAACAGCTTCTGACTGTCCTCGCCCGCGCCGTCCCAGGAGAACACGACGAACTGCGGGGGCTTCCGGCCGGGACTCAATCGCTCCGGGCCGGGCAGATGCGGCTGGGCTCCGGTGTATGCGGTGGATCCGTCGCCGATCGGCCGGAACACGCTGCCCGGTGCCGGCGCCCCCTGTTCCGGGCCGGGTGCCCCCGGCTTCACGGCGGCGGTGTCTCCCGCGCAGCCGGCGAGCGACGCCGCACAGGCCGCGGCGACCATGGCGCCGACGGCGATCCTCTGGGTGGCGGCCATGTTCCGCCCACCTTCTTCCTTCTCTCAGGCACACGCTGACTGGGGCCGTTTCTGGTGATGTGCCGGGTTTGTCCCGGCGGCGCGGCCAAGGTCGCATGGGGTCGAGAAGGAATTAGTACGACAAGCCGATCAAATGATTAATTCACCCTCAGAGGTGATCTCCTCCTCCATTTACGCCGAAAAACTATGCCGTACCTTTACGCGGCATTACGATTCTTTTACCAATCCCCGTCTGTTCCGTCAGCGTCCGCCGCCACGCCCACGTCCGCGACCGCGCGGGCAACCTCTCCTACGTCGAGAGCGGTCCGGCCAACTGGCGTTCCGGCGACCGAAGGTGACGGACTGCGTCCCTCCGACAGGTCTAAACCAATTTTCCCGGCGACCCTTGTCATCGGCCCCCCGGGTCTGATGAGCTGTGGCCTGGGACACAACGGACACCCTTGGAAAGGGAGATGTCGTGAGCAACGAGAGCCTGGCCAACCTGCTGAAGGAAGAACGCAGGTTCGCGCCCCCCGCCGACCTGGCCGCACACGCCAATGTCACCGCGGAGGCGTATGAGCAGGCCAAGGCTGACAGGCTCGGCTTCTGGGCCGAGCAGGCCCGCCGGCTGACCTGGGCCAAGGAACCGACCGAGACGCTGGACTGGTCCAACCCGCCGTTCGCGAAGTGGTTCAAGGACGGTGAACTGAACGTCGCCTACAACTGCGTGGACCGCCACGTGGAGGCCGGCCACGGCGACCGCGTCGCCATCCACTTCGAGGGCGAGCCCGGCGACAGCCGCTCGATCACTTACGCGGAGCTGAAGGACGAGGTCTCCAGGGCCGCCAACGCCCTGCTGGAACTGGGCGTGCGCAAGGGCGACCGGGTCGCCATCTACATGCCGATGATCCCGGAGACCGCGATCGCGATGCTGGCCTCGGCCCGGATCGGCGCGGCCCACTCGGTCGTCTTCGGCGGCTTCTCGGCGGACGCGCTCGCGACCCGCATCCAGGACGCGGACGCCAAGGTCGTCATCACCGCCGACGGCGGCTACCGGCGCGGCAAGCCGTCCGCACTCAAGCCGGCCGTGGACGAGGCGCTCGGCAAGGCCGACAAGGTCGAGCACGTGCTGGTGGTGCGCCGTACCGGCCAGGAGGTCGCCTGGACCGAGGGCCGGGACGTGTGGTGGCACGACCTGGTGGGCCGGCAGTCCGCCGAGCACACCCCCGAGGCGTTCGAGGCGGAGCACCCGCTGTTCATCCTCTACACCTCCGGTACGACGGGGAAGCCGAAGGGCATCCTGCACACCTCCGGCGGCTACCTCACCCAGGCGGCCTACACCCACTGGGCGGTCTTCGACCTCAAGCCGGAGACGGACGTGTACTGGTGCACGGCCGACGTCGGCTGGGTGACCGGCCACTCGTACATCGTGTACGGCCCGCTGGCCAACGGCGCGACGCAGGTGATGTACGAGGGCACGCCGGACACCCCGCACCAGGGCCGGTTCTGGGAGATCGTGCAAAAGTACAAGGTCACGATCCTCTACACCGCGCCGACCGCGATCCGGACGTTCATGAAGTGGGGCGACGACATCCCCGCCAAGTACGACCTGTCGTCCCTGCGGGTCCTCGGCTCGGTGGGCGAGCCCATCAACCCCGAGGCGTGGATCTGGTACCGCAAGCACATCGGCGCCGACCGCACGCCCGTGGTGGACACCTGGTGGCAGACCGAGACCGGCGCGATGATGATCACGCCGCTGCCCGGTGTCACCGAGGCCAAGCCCGGTTCGGCGCAGCGCCCGCTGCCCGGCATCAGCGCGACGGTCGTCGACGACGAGGCGAACGAGGTGCCCGACGGCGGCGGTGGCTACCTGGTGCTGACCGAGCCGTGGCCGTCGATGCTGCGCACCATCTGGGGTGACGACCAGCGGTTCATCGACACGTACTGGTCCCGCTTCGAGGGCAAGTACTTCGCCGGTGACGGCGCGAAGAAGGACGACGACGGGGACATCTGGCTGCTCGGCCGGGTGGACGACGTGATGCTGGTCTCCGGGCACAACATCTCCACCACCGAGGTGGAGTCGGCGCTGGTCTCGCACCCGGCGGTCGCCGAGGCCGCCGTCGTGGGCGCCGCGGACGAGACCACCGGCCAGGCCATCGTCGCGTTCGTCATCCTGCGCGGCTCGGCATCGGAGACCGATACGCTCGTCGGCGAGCTGCGCGACCACGTCGGCGCCACCCTCGGTCCGATCGCCAAGCCCAAGCGGATCCTGCCGGTGGCCGAGCTGCCGAAGACCCGCTCGGGCAAGATCATGCGCCGCCTGCTGCGGGACGTCGCCGAGAACCGCAGCCTCGGCGATGTGACCACGCTGACCGACAGCACGGTCATGGATCTCATCCAGGCCAAGCTGCCCGCCGCGCCCAGCGAGGACTGAGCGGACCGGGAGGACCGGGAGGACTGCAGCGGCGTCCTTCGGGGCACTCGGCCGGTGAACGTGCCGGGTGCCCCAGAGGCGGCTACCGTGAAGATCATCGGACCGGCGCGCGCTACTTTAGGTAAACTAAGGAAAGTGTCGCGGCATGTGACACGTCAGGTGCGCCGGGAAGTCTGGTCGGCATGTGATTCCGCCTGCCTGCCTCCGGAGGTCTCCCGTGACCGCGTCCCGCACCCCCACCACCGCCCGCAAGGTCTTCGACCGGCTGTCCCTGCCCGAGCGGACCTTCCTCGCGGACGCGCTGCGCACCGAGACCGTCGGCGGCGTCCTGCTGCTCCTGGCCGCCGTGGCCGCGCTGCTCTGGGCGAACATCCCCGGCCTGCACCACAGCTACGAGGCGGTCGGCCACTTCCACCTCGGTCCCGACGCGCTGGGCCTGCACCTGTCCGTCGCCCACTGGGCCGCCGACGGACTGCTCGCGGTGTTCTTCTTCGTCGCCGGCATCGAACTCAAGCGCGAGCTGGTCGCCGGGGACCTGCGCGACCCGAAGGCGGCCGTGCTGCCCGTGGTGGCGGCCCTGTGCGGGATGGCCGCGCCCGCGCTCGTCTACACGCTCACCAACCTCGCCGGAAACGGCTCACTCCAGGGCTGGGCGGTGCCCACCGCCACCGACATCGCCTTCGCGCTCGCCGTGCTCGCGGTCATCGGCACCTCCCTGCCCAGCGCCCTGCGCGCCTTCCTGCTCACACTGGCGGTCGTCGACGACCTCTTCGCGATCCTGATCATCGCGATCTTCTTCACCGACCAGTTGAATCTCGCCGCCCTCGGCGGGGCCGTCGCCGGGCTCGCCGTCTTCTGGCTGCTGCTACGCAAGGGCGTACGCGGCTGGTACGTATACGTGCCGCTCGCCGTCGTCATCTGGGCGCTGATGTACAACAGCGGCGTGCACGCCACCATCGCCGGCGTGGCGATGGGCCTGATGCTGCGCTGCACCACCCGGGAGGGTGAGCAGCACTCGCCGGGCGAGCACATCGAGCATCTGGTGCGGCCCCTGTCGGCCGGGCTCGCCGTACCACTGTTCGCCCTGTTCAGCGCCGGTGTGTCGATATCCGGCGGGGCGCTCGGGGACGTGTTCGCGAGGCCCGAGACGCTCGGTGTCGTCCTCGGCCTGGTCGTGGGCAAGACGATCGGGATCTTCGGCGGCACCTGGCTGACCGTCCGCTTCACCCGCGCGCGGCTCAGCGAGGAACTGGCGTGGGCCGACGTCTTCGCGATGTCCTCGCTCGCCGGGATCGGCTTCACGGTGTCGCTGCTGATCGGCGAGCTGGCCTTCGGGAGCGACACCGCACTGACCGGCGAGGTGAAGGCGGCCGTCCTCATCGGATCGCTGATCGCGGCGGTGTGCGCGACGATGCTGCTGAAGCTGCGCAACGACCGGTACCGCAGGCTGTGCGAGGAAGAGGAGCGCGACGAGGACCTCGACGGCATCCCGGACGTCTACGAGCAGGGCGACCCGGCGTACCACCTCCGGATGGCCGAGATCCACGAGCGCAAGGCCGCCGAGCACCGGCGGCTGGCCGCCGAGGCACGCCACCGGCTTGCGGAAGTGCCGGGCGGGGCAGGCGAGGAGAGCGACCGTCCGGCATGATCTGACGAGACGGTACAAAACAAGACGGCCGCACGCGCGCGACGGCTACCCGGATGGCCGTACGAGCACCACGGCCGTCCCCACAGCACATGTGCGGTACGAGACCTCTGAGGGAGAACGCGATGAGCGCACCCGACGGCAGCCCGGTCGGCGCCGAACGCAGCATCGGCCAGCTGTTCGCCTCGGCGACGACCGAGTTGTCGGCGCTGGTGCACGACGAGATCGCGCTGGCCAAGGCCCAGCTCAAGCAGGACGTGAAACGCGGCGCGATGAGCGGCGGCGCCTTCTCCATGGCGGGCGTGCTCCTGGTGTTCTCCCTGCCGATGCTCAACTTCGCCCTGGCCTACGGCATCCGCACCTGGAGCCACTGGAACATGGCGATCTGCTTCGTGCTGTCCTTCGCGGCCAACGTGCTGGTGGCCGGTCTGCTCGGGCTCATCGGCGTGGTCTTCGCGAAGAAGGCCAAGAAGGGCAAGGGCCCGCAGAAGGTGGCCGCCTCGATGAAGGAGTCGGCGGGCGTCCTGCAGAACGCCAAGCCGCACCCGCGTCCGGAACTGCACGGGGAACCGGCTCCCGCCGCCATCGAGGCTGTGGCACGCTCGTCGTCATGACGGACCCAGCCGCCCCCTCGCCCGTGCGGATCGACCTCCCGGACGGGAGGCGGGTCACGCACCGGGATGTCGCCGCCAACGGCGCCCGCTTCCACATCGCGGAGCTGGGCGACGGGCCCCTGGTGCTGCTCCTGCACGGCTTCCCGCAGTTCTGGTGGACGTGGCGGCACCAGCTGACCGCGCTCGCCGACGCGGGCTACCGGGCGGTGGCGATGGACCTGCGGGGCGTCGGCGGCAGCGACCGCACGCCCCGCGGGTACGACCCCGCCAACCTGGCGCTCGACGTCACCGGGGTGATCCGCTCGCTCGGCGAGCCGGACGCCGCGCTGGTCGGCCACGACCTCGGCGGCTATCTGGCGTGGACGGCGGCGGCCATGCGGCCCAAGCTGGTCCGGCGCCTGGCGGTGGTGTCCATGCCGCACCCGCGGCGCTGGCGCGCGGCGATGCTGAGGGACGCCCGGCAGACCGCCGCCAACTCCTACATCTGGGGGTTCCAGCGGCCGTGGCTGCCCGAGCGCCAACTGACCGCCGACGGGGGCGCGCTGGTGGGCCGGCTGATCCGGGACTGGTCCGGGCCACGGGCGCCGGAGGACGCGGCCGTGAAGACGTACCAGCGGGCCATGTGCATCCCCTCCACGGCGCACTGCTCCATCGAGCCGTACCGCTGGCTGGTGCGCTCCCTGGCCCGCCCCGACGGTGTGCAGTTCTACCGGCGGATGAAACGGCCGGTACGGGTGCCGACGCTGCATCTGCACGGCTCGCTGGATACGGTGACCCGTACCCGCAGCGCGGCCGGTTCCGGCGAGTACGTCGAAGCCCCGTACCGCTGGCGCCTGTTCGACGGTCTCGGCCACTTCCCGCACGAGGAGGACCCGGCCGCTTTCTCCGCGGAACTGGTCAACTGGCTGAAGGATCCCGAGCCGGACCGGTGAAAGCGCCGGCGCGTCCGGCAGCCGGCTCCCCACCCGTCGCCCCTCGACCGCCACATGCCTTGCGCATAGGCCAATTAGGGGGCGCGCGGGCGGTTATCGACCTTCGGGCGGGGGCACACGTCGGGGTATGGGCTGGACGCACGACTACAGTGACGCACCCCGCAACCGCCGCTCGGCCACGGGTCCGGGCACGCCGCAGCGGATCACGCCGCAACTCGCGGAAGGTGACCTCAGGGTGGGGATCCCGCGCATCCTGCGCCGTCGGGCCCGCTGGGTCTCGGTGCGTCTGCGTCACCCGCGGAGCTGACCGCCACCGCGCCGTCCTACAGCGCGCAGCTGTCCGTACCCACCTGCTCGTTCGCCGTACGACCCCGCTCGATGTCGGCCCGGATCTCGTCCGCCGTCAGCGCGTACCCCGTGTCCGCGTCGTCGAGTGACTTGGCGAACACCACGCCGTACACCTCTCCGTCCGGAGTGAGCAGCGGGCCGCCGGAGTTGCCCTGCCGGACGACGGCGTAGAGGGAGTAGACATCGCGGCGGACCGTGCCGCGGTGGTAGATGTCCGCGCCGCTGGCCGTGATGCGCCCGCGCACGCGCGCGGCGCGCACGTCGTACGCGCCGTTCTCCGGGAAGCCCGCGACGATCGCGCCGTCCCCTCCCGCCGCGTCCTCACGGGTGAACCGCAGCGCGGTCGCCCGCAGGTCGGGCACGTCGAGTACGGCGATGTCGCGCTCCCAGTCGTACAGCACCACCCGGGCGTCGTACTTGCGGCCCTCGCCGCCTATCTGCACCCGCGGCGCGTCGACGCCGCCGACCACGTGCGCGTTGGTCATCACGCGCCGGTCGGCGAACACGAAGCCGGTGCCCTCCAGGACCTTGCCGCAGCTGTGGGCGGTGCCGGTGACCTTGACGATGGAGTTCCGGGCGCGCTGCGCGACCGGGCTGCCCGCGAGGGACGGGTCGGGCGGCCGCACGTCCTTGATCGGTTCGTCGGCGAACGGGCTGAAGACCTGCGGGAAGCCGTTCTGCGCGAGCACGGAGGAGAAGTCCGCGAACCAGGTGTCGGCCTGCTCGGGCAGCGCCCGGGAGACGCCGAGCAGCACCTTGGAGCCGCGGACCTCCTTGCCGAGCGTGGGCAGGGTCGTACCGGCCAGCGCGGACCCGATCAGCCAGGCCACCAGGAGCATCGCCACGACGTTGACCAGCGCGCCGCCGGTGGCGTCCAGGGCGCGGGCCGGGGACCAGGTGATGTGCCGGCGCAGCTTGTTGCCGAGATGGGTGGTCAGGGCCTGGCCCACGGAGGCGCAGACGATGACGACGACCACGGCCACCACGGCGGCGGTGGTGCCCACCTCCTCCTTGCCGGTCGTGGCGTCCCAGATCACGGGCAGCGTGTACACGGCGAGGAGGCCACCGCCGAGGAACCCGGTCACCGACAGGATGCCGACGACGAAACCCTGGCGGTAACCCACCACCGCGAACCACACGGCCGCGACGAGCAACAGGATGTCCAGCACGTTCACTGCTTCAGGCCTCGCCTACTCACTCCGCTCCCAGCAGCTCGGCCGGGCCCGGGGGCCGCCCCCCGGGGTTTCAGCACGGGGATCACCCTGTCACGCGTGCCAGTCGAGCGGGACCTGCTTGCCCCGGTCCCAGGGGCGCTCCCAGCCCGCGTAGTGCAGCAGGCGGTCGATCACTCCGGCCGTGAAACCCCACACCAGAGCCGATTCGACCAGGAAGGCCGGGCCGCTGTGGCCCCTGGGGTGGACGGCGGTGGCGCGGTGGGCGGGGTCCGTGAGATCCGCCACGGGCACCGTGAAGACCCGGGCCGTCTCGTTCGGGTCGACCACGCCGACCGGGCTGGGCTCGCGCCACCAGCCGAGCACGGGCGTGACGACGAAACGGCTGACCGGGATGTACAGCCGGGGCAGCACGCCGAAGAGCTGTACTCCCGACGGGTCCAGCCCGGTCTCCTCCCGCGCCTCGCGCAGCGCAGCCCGCAGCGGCCCGTCGCCCAAGGGGTCGCCGTCCTCCGGATCCAGCGCGCCGCCCGGGAAGGACGGCTGGCCGGCGTGCGAGCGCAGGGAGCCCGCGCGCTCCATGAGCAGCAGCTCCGGGCCGCGCTCGCCCTCGCCGAACAGGATCAGCACGGCCGACTGCCGTCCCGAGCCGTTCTCCGGCGGCAGGAAGTGGCTCATCTGCGTCGGCTCGACCGTCTCCGCGACGCGTACGACCGGCGCCAGCCAGTCCGGCAGGCCCGCCCTGCTGAGCGTCAGCGGCCCGTCCTGCGTGTCGCTCGTCCTCGTCATCGCCACCCCCGTCGTCCTGCCCTCTCCAACGCCCGAGGGCTCCGAGATCGTTCCGTCACGCGGCCCCCAGGGGCGGCGCCGGCCTGCCGCCGGCGTCGAGATAGGCCTGCGGGGGGTTCAGGCGCTGGCCCGGGAAGCCGCCCTTCTCGTACTTCAGCAGCTTTTTCGCCTTCTCCGGGTCGGTCTCGCCCTCGCCGTACGCCGGGCAGAGCGGGGCGATGGGGCAGGCGCCGCAGGCGGGCTTGCGGGCGTGGCAGATGCGCCGGCCGTGCCAGATGACGTGGTGGGACAGGTCGGTCCACTCGCTCTTCGGGAAGAGCGCGCCGACGGCGGCCTCGATCTTGTCGGGGTCGGTCTCTTCCGTCCACCGCCAGCGCCGGACGAGCCGCTGGAAGTGGGTGTCGACGGTGATCCCGGGGCGGCCGTAGGCATTGCCGAGGACGACGAAGGCCGTCTTGCGGCCCACGCCGGGCAGCGTGACCAGGTCCTCCAGCCGTCCGGGCACCTCGCCGCCGAAGTTCTCGACGAGCGACTTGGAGAGCCCTATGACCGACCTCGTCTTGGCCCGGAAGAAGCCGCAGGGGCGCAGGATCTGCTCGACCTCCTCCGGGTCGGCGGCGGCGAGGTCCTCGGGGGTGGGGTACCGGGCGAAGAGCGCCGGGGTGGTCTGGTTGACCCGCAGGTCGGTGGTCTGGGCCGACAGCACGGTGGCGACCAGCAGCTGGAAGGGGTTCTCGAAGTCCAGCTCGGGGTGGGCGTAGGGGTACACCTCGGCCAGCTCGCGGTTGATGCGGCGGGCGCGGCGGACCAGGGCGGTGGGGGACTCGCCGCCCGGCGGCCGGACGGCGATCTTCTTGACGGGCGTGCCCTTCTCGACGGCGGCTCCGCCGGGGACGACCACGTCGGCCGGCTTGACCTTCTTGGCGACCGCGGCCTTCCCGGCGGGGACGGTCTTCTTAGCGTTCGCGGAGCCGGTCTTCTTGGCGGCGGTCTTCTTCACGGGCGCCTTCTTGGCGGGTGCCGTTTTCCCGGCCGCCGGTGCCGCCTTCTTCTCGGCGCTTCCGGCGGGCGCCGACGCGTCAGCGGTCTTCCCGGCGGGCTTCGCGGCCGTCTCCGTGACCTCCGCCGCGGCCTTCTTCGCGGCCTTCTTCAGGGCCTTCTCCGGGGCCTTCTTCGCGGGCGTGGTCTTCTCCTCCGCTCCGACAGCCTTTTTAGCCGATTTGCCCGTTTTACTACTTCCATCGGGCGCGCGTTCGCCCACAGCGGAATCGCGACGTACAACCACCCGCCCAGCCCCCTTGTCCTGTGCTGTCACCGGCGATTTGGACACCCGGCCAGCCTAAAGCCCGGCGCCGACATCCGTCCCGGACCCCGCGGAGCGGCCCCCGATCGGACCCCTGACGCTTACCCCGGGAGACGCGTGCGGCATCCTTGTGACAGATCACACTGTTTGGACCGTCCGGCAAAATGGGGAACACGGTCCCCTGGCACACGGGGGAGCAAGATCCCCTGAGCAGGTCGACAAGGAGAGAACTCGTGGACGACGTTCTGCGGCGCAACCCGCTCTTCGCGGCTCTCGACGACGAGCAGGCCGCGGAGCTTCGCGCCTCCATGAGTGAGGTGACCCTCGCACGCGGCGATTCCCTGTTCCACGAGGGCGACCCCGGGGACCGGCTGTACGTCGTCACGGAAGGCAAGGTCAAGCTGCACCGCACCTCCCCCGACGGCCGGGAGAACATGCTCGCCGTCGTCGGCCCCGGCGAACTCATCGGCGAGCTGTCGCTGTTCGACCCGGGCCCCCGCACCGCCACCGCGACCGCGCTGACCGAGGTCAAGCTGCTCGGTCTCGGCCACGGTGACCTCCAGCCCTGGCTGAACGCCCGCCCCGAGGTGGCCGGCGCCCTGCTGCGGGCCGTCGCCCGCCGGCTGCGCAAGACCAACGACGCCATGTCCGACCTGGTCTTCTCCGACGTCCCCGGCCGGGTGGCGCGTGCCCTGCTGGACCTCTCGCGCCGCTTCGGTGTGCAGTCCGAGGAGGGCATCCACGTCGTCCACGACCTGACCCAGGAGGAGCTGGCCCAGCTGGTCGGCGCCTCCCGCGAGACCGTGAACAAGGCGCTCGCGGACTTCGCCCAGCGCGGCTGGCTCCGCCTGGAGGCGCGCGCCGTGATCCTGCTGGACGTGGAGCGGCTGGCCAAGCGGTCGCGCTGACGCCGGCCTCGGCCGTACGACCCCGGGGCCCGGCTCGCACGAGCCGGGCCCCGCTGTCGTGTCCGGGCGTCCGGCGTCCGGCGTCCGGCGTCCGGCGTCCGGGCTAGATCAGCCCGTGTTCGCTGAGGTAGTCCAGCTGGGCCCGGACCGAGAGTTCCGCCGCCGGCCACAGTGAGCGGTCCACGTCGGCGTAGACGTGCGCGACGACCTCCGCCGAGGTGCGGTGGCCGTTCTCGACCGCGGTCTCCACCTGGGCGAGCCGGTGGGCGCGGTGGGCGAGGTAGAACTCCACGGCGCCCTGGGCGTCTTCCAGGACCGGACCGTGGCCCGGCAGCACGGTGTGCACGCCGTCGTCCACCGTCAGGGACCGCAGCCGCCGCAGGGAGTCCAGATAGTCCCCGAGCCTGCCGTCCGGGTGCGCCACGAACGTCGTACCCCGCCCGAGGATGGTGTCACCGGTCAGCACCGCCCGGTCGGCCGGGAGATGGAAGGACAGCGAGTCCGCGGTGTGCCCGGGGGTGGGTACGACCCGCAGCTCCAGCCCGCCGACGGTGACCACGTCCCCGGCGGCCAGACCCTCGTCGCCGAGCCGCAGGGCCGGGTCGAGGGCGCGCACGCGCGTGCCGGTCAGTTCGGCGAACCGGGCGGCGCCCTCGGCGTGGTCGGGGTGCCCGTGGGTCAGCAGGGTCAGGGCTATGCGTTTGCCGGCCTTCTCCGCCGTGTCCACGACGTTGCGGAGGTGGCCGTCGTCGAGCGGGCCGGGGTCGATCACCACGGCCAGGTCGGAATCGGGCTCGGCGACGATCCAGGTGTTGGTGCCGTCCAGGGTCATCGCGGAGGCGTTGGGCGCGAGGACGTTGACCGCCCGTTCGGTGGCCGGTCCGGACAGCGCTCCGCCCCGGGGCTGGCCCGGCAGCGCGCTCGCGTCGGTCATACGGGGCCTCCACCGGTGGTCGAAGGGGTGGTCTGGGTGGTCTGGGTGGTTTGGGGCGTGGTCGTGGGGGCGGTCGCGAAGGTGGTCGTGTCCGTGGCCGGGCGGATGCCGGTCGAGGCGTCCGCCGGGCGGATGCCGACCGAGGCGTCCGCCGGGCCGTCGGCCGGCGCCCCGGGCACTCCGGGCGTCGCGGGCGCCGTAGGCAGCGCCGGCGTCGTAGGCGTCGGGGGTGCCCCCGGCGCCGTAGACGTGACAGGCCTCCCCGGCGCCGTAGGCGTCGCAGCTGCCGCCGGCGCCGTAGGCGTCGCGGCTGTCTCCGGTGCCGTGGGCCGGGTCGGCTCGGCGCCGGTCGGGATGTGCTTGGTGAATTCCTCGTGCCCGGGCCAGGAGAGGACGATCTCGTCGCCCTGGAGGCGGGCGGTCGCCCGTACCGGAGTCATCTCCCGCGCGGGCGCGGCGGCCAGGGCCTCGGCGGCGCTGCCGTAGGGGAGCAGCTGGCGCAGGGCGGCGATGGTGGGCGGCATCATCAGCAGCTCCCCCCTGTCGTACCCGGCGGCGGCCTCGGCGGGGCGGATCCACACCGCGCGGTCGGCCTCCGTGGAGGCGTTGCGGGTGCGCTGTCCCTCGGGGAGGGCGGCCACGAAGAACCACGTGTCGTAGCGGCGGGCCTCGAACTCCGGGGTGATCCAGCGGGCCCAGGCGCCCAGCAGGTCCGAGCGCAGCACCAGGCCGCGCCGGTCGAGGAACTCCGCGAAGGAAAGCTCGCGCGCGACCAGGGCGGCGCGGTCGGCCTCCCAGTCGTCCCCCGTGGTGTCACCGACGACCGAGTCCGGGTCGGGACCGGCGAGCAGCACGCCGGCCTCCTCGTACGTCTCCCGTACGGCCGCGCACACGATCGCCTGGGCGGCCGCGGCGTCGACGCCGAGCCGCTTCGCCCACCACGCGCGCGCGGGGCCCGCCCAGCGGATGTGGCGGTCGTCGTCGCGTGGGTCGACACCGCCGCCGGGATACGCGTACGCGCCTCCGGCGAAGGCCATGGAGGCGCGTCTGCGCAGCATGTGGACGACGGGGCCGTCCGGGGTGTCCTTGAGGAGCAGCACCGTGGCCGCGCGCCTGGGGGCCACCGGGGTGAGCGAGCCGTCCGCGAGCGCGCGGATGCGGTCCGGCCACTCCGGGGGATACCACTGACCGTTCGCCATGGCCGGAGGCTATCCCGTACCGGGCGATTGTTCGAGAGGTGCCCGAGGCCGCCGGGGGCGGCGGTCTACTCGGCCAGCTCCACCTGGATCTCGACCTCGACGGGCGCGTCCAGCGGCAGCACCGCGACGCCGACCGCGCTGCGGGCGTGCACGCCCTTCTCGCCCAGGACCTCGCCGAGCAGTTCGCTGGCGCCGTTGACGACGCCGGGCTGCCCGGTGAAGTCGGACGCCGAGGCGACGAAGCCGACGACCTTCACCACGCGCGCGATGCGGTCCAGGTCGCCGACGACGGACTTCACGGCGGCCAGCGCGTTCAGCGCGCAGGTACGGGCCAGCTCCTTGGCCTCCTCCGGCGTGACCTCGGCGCCCACCTTGCCGGTGACCGGCAGCTTGCCCTCCACCATCGGCAGCTGTCCGGCGGTGTAGACGTACGCCCCGGACCGCACGGCCGGCTGGTAGGCGGCCAGCGGCGGTACCACCTCCGGCAGGTTCAGGCCCAGCTCGGCCAGCCTGGCCTCGACCGCGCTCACGCCTGCTTCTCCCGCTTCAGGTAGGCCACGAGCTGCTCCGGGTTCGGGCCGGGCACGACCTGGACGAGTTCCCAGCCGTCCTCGCCCCAGTTGTCCAGGATCTGCTTCGTGGCGTGGACGAGCAGCGGCACGGTTGCGTATTCCCACTTGGTCATGGGCCGACTGTAGCCGCTGTGCCGGGAGGGACGGTGACCTGCGTTATCCACAGCCTCCCGCGTGCGCGTCGGCCGGACTGGTTAGTCTCGAAGACGTGAGCAGGCTCCAGGTCGTCAGCGGCAAGGGCGGGACCGGAAAGACGACGGTCGCCGCCGCACTCGCGCTGGCCCTCGCGACCGAGGGGAAGCGGACGCTTCTCGTGGAGGTCGAGGGCCGGCAGGGCATCGCACAACTCTTCGAGACGGAGGCGTTGCCCTATGAAGAGCGGAAGATCGCGGTCGCTCCGGGCGGCGGGGAGGTGTACGCCCTCGCCATCGACCCCGAACTGGCCCTTCTGGACTATCTCCAGATGTTCTACAAGCTCGGGGGCGCGGGCCGGGCCCTGAAGAAGCTCGGCGCGATCGACTTCGCCACCACCATCGCGCCCGGTCTCAGGGACGTCCTGCTGACCGGCAAGGCGTGCGAGGCGGTGCGCCGCAAGGACCGGTCGGGGCGGTTCGCGTACGACTACGTCGTCATGGACGCCCCGCCGACCGGCCGTGTCACCCGCTTCCTGAACGTGAACGACGAGGTGGCGGGCCTGGCGAAGATCGGCCCGATACACAATCAGGCGCAGGCCGTGATGCGGGTGCTGAAGTCGCCGGAGACGGCGGTGCACCTGGTGACGCTGCTGGAGGAGATGCCGGTCCAGGAGACCGCCGACGGCATCGCCGAACTCCGGGCGGCCCGGCTGCCGGTGGGCCGGGTCATCGTGAACATGGTCCGGCCGCAGGTGTTGGACGCGGCCGACCTGGAACTCGTACGGACCGTGGAGCGTTCCTCTGTCGCGCAGGCGCTCTCGGCGGCCGGCCTGGGCGGGGCCCGGCGCGGCGGGAACGCCGAGAAGCTGGTGGACCCGCTGCTGGAGCAGGCCGCGGAGTACGCCGAGCGGTACACGCTGGAGCAGGAGCAGCGGGCGGTCCTCACCGAGCTGGGCCTGCCGCTGCACGAACTGCCGCTGCTCGCCGAGGGCATGGACCTGGCGTGCCTGTACGAACTCGCCACCGAGCTGCGGAAGCAGGGGTTGTCATGAGTCCGGACCCGGCCGAGGCATCCGAGACGGCGGAGTGGCCCGAGCAGGCCGAGGGGCCCGGGCAGGCCCGCCGGCTTTCTTCCGCGCGCGTGCTGGACGTGGACCCGCTGCTGGACGATCCCAAGACCCGGATCGTGGTGTGCTGCGGCTCGGGCGGGGTCGGCAAGACGACGACTGCGGCGGCACTCGGGCTCAGGGCCGCCGAGCGGGGCCGCAAGGTGGTCGTGCTGACCATCGACCCGGCCAAGCGGCTGGCCCAGTCGATGGGCATCGACTCCCTCGACAACGTGCCCCGCAGGGTGAAGGGCACCGAGGGCGACGGCGAGCTGCACGCCATGATGCTCGACATGAAGCGCACCTTCGACGAGGTCGTGGAGGCGCACGCGGACCCGGCGCGGGCCGCCGCGATCCTGGCGAACCCCTTCTACCAGTCGCTCTCGGCGGGCTTCGCGGGCACGCAGGAGTACATGGCGATGGAGAAGCTGGGCCAGCTGCGGGCCAGGGACGAGTGGGACCTGATCGTGGTCGACACCCCGCCGTCCCGCTCGGCGCTGGACTTCCTGGACGCGCCCAAGCGGCTCGGCTCCTTCCTGGACGGCCGGCTCATCCGCCTGCTGACCGCGCCGGCGAAGCTCGGCGGCCGGGCCGGGATGGCCTTCCTCAACGTCGGCATGTCGATGATGACGGGCACGCTCGGAAAGCTGCTGGGCGGTCAGCTGCTGAAGGACGTGCAGACGTTCGTGGCCGCGATGGACACCACCTTCGGCGGCTTCCGCACCCGCGCGGACGCCACCTACAAGCTGCTTCAGGCGCCCGGCACGGCGTTCCTGGTGGTGGCGGCCCCGGAGCGGGACGCGCTGCGCGAGGCCGCGTACTTCGTGGAGCGGCTGGCCGCGGAGAGTATGCCGCTGGTGGGCCTGGTGCTGAACCGCGTCCATGGCAGCGGCGCCGGCCGGCTGTCGGCCGAGCGGGCGCTCGCGGCCGCGGAAAATCTTGAGGAGCCCGGCATTGTGGATCAGGGGGGCGGGAAAGCTGGACTTCGTAACTCTTCCGACACGCAAGGCAGTTCACAATCTTCCGCACCGAAGACCGTGACCCCTGCTCCCGAGGAAGGCTCCCCCGCCGACACGGAGCGTTCGGTCGACCGGCTCACCGCGGGCCTGCTGAGGCTGCACGCCGAGCGCATGCGGGTGCTCGCCCGCGAGCGGCGCACACGCGACCGCTTCACCGCCCGCCATCCCGAGGTGGCGGTGGTCGAGGTACCCGCGCTGCCCGGCGATGTCCACGACCTCACGGGCCTGCGCGACATCGGCGACCGACTGGCGGCCCAACGACCTGAACGGACGGAGCACATATAGGCACCCGCAGACGGCTTACGCCGACGCGGGCAAGCACACAGACGGCTTATGCAGGCGGCTTAGGTCGTCGGCTTACGTCGGCACGGCAAACACGCACACGGCTCACGTCGGCGCGAACAGGCGCGCGGACAGCACATACGGCGCATACCGGCGCGTGCGGGTGCACAGGGGCGTGCGAACGACGCGCTCGCTGCGCGGACGCCGCAGCCGTACAGCCGCCGTCGTACAACCGTCGTCGTACACCCGTCGTCGTACACCCGTCGTACGACCGGTCGTACCGGCCCTGTGTCCTGGACCGGACCCGGCCCGGCTTTGACGTGGTGAGCCCGAGCGGGGAAGCCCTCAGCTCACCGCGGCGTAGTTCTCGTACACCTCGTCGTTGTCGAGGGATACGATCCCCGCTCCCCGCTCGTACTCCGAGCGGGCGGTTTCCAGGAGTCTGCGCCAAGAGGTCACGGTGGGCCGCCGGCGCAGCAGCGCACGGCGCTCGCGCTCCGTCATGCCTCCCCACACGCCGAACTCCACGCGGTTGTCCAGCGCGTCGGCCAGGCACTCGGTGCGTACCGGGCATCCGGTGCACACCGCCTTGGCCCTGTTCTGCGCTGCTCCCTGAACGAACAGTTCATCCGGATCGGTAGTGCGGCAGGCGGCCTGCGCACTCCAGTCGGTTACCCAGCCCATACCGGCGCCGTCCTCTCCCGAATCGAGGCTCCCCCACGGCGGCAGCGGCATATTCACCGCCGCCAGTTGAGGACGTTACGGAAGGTGGAGACAGTGCAACACCCCCTTCGGGCCCAATCTTGAATGGCCCGAACGGACTATGGGTAAGCGGCAGATCACCCGCGGGAGTGAGCTGGCGACATGCGTGATCATCCCGGCAAACCGGGGCAGTCGCGGTGGGCCACACCGGACGCCGGACGGCGCCGACGGCGGATTCGGGCCCGTCCCCGGCGGGAAAACAGGTCCGTTTCCCGGATTTCCTGGCTGGGTCTGGCTGGGTACGGAACGATTCGGGGTAGCCGGACGTAGGGATAGGCGACCGCACGGCTGTGACAGTTGAGAGCAGCTTAGGCCAATGCCTGCGCGCGTGTCCGGCGAATGGGAACGCGGACATCCCTCTTTGCCGGGCCATGACGGAGGCCGGCGCCCCGGCGAGCCCTCGGGCGGTACGTCACGATCGGCACTCGGAACATCCCGAGAAGCGGTCGCTCCCTCGGAACGCTCAACAGTACGGATTAGGCTGCCTCCATGCCAAAGAAGCGCTCGGGCGGTGGTCTGTCGCCCATGCAGCAGGCCGCCAAGTTCCTCGGTGTCAGTGTGCTCGCCGGAGCCGTCATGGCGGGCATCGCGCTGCCCGCGGCCGGAGCGCTGGGCCTCGCGGCCAAGGGCTCGGTCAAGGGCTTCGACGAGATCCCGGCCGATTTGAAGAGCCCCCAGCTGAGCCAGCGCACCACCATCCTGGACAGCCAGGGCAAGCAGATCGCGACCGTCTATTCCCGCGACCGTACGGTGGTGGACCTCAAGGACATCTCGCCGTACATGCAGAAGGCGATCGTCGCGATCGAGGACTCGCGCTTCTACAAGCACGGTGCCGTCGACCTCAAGGGCGTACTGCGCGCCCTGAACAAGAACGCGCAGGAGGGCGGGGTCGCCCAGGGCGCCTCCACGCTCACCCAACAGCTGGTGAAGAACTATTTCATCGAGGAGGCCGGCGACGACCCGACGAAGGTCGCCGAGGCCACCCAGCAGACCCTGGGCCGCAAGATCCGCGAGCTGAAGTACGCCATCCAGATCGAGGACAAGCTCGGCAAGAAGAAGATCCTTGAGAATTATCTGAACATCACGTTCTTCGGCGAGCAGGCCTACGGCGTCGAGGCCGCCTCCCAGCGTTACTTCTCCAAGCACGCGAAAGACCTCAACCTCCAGGAGTCGGCGCTGCTGGCCGGCATCGTGCAGTCCCCGAGCCGGTACGACCCGGTGAACGACGAGGCGGAGGCCACCAAACGGCGCAACATCGTGCTCCAGCGGATGGCGGAGCTGGGCGACATCTCCCAGCAGGAGGCCGACCAGGCGAAGCGCGCGCCGCTCGGCCTGCACACCAGCCGCCCCAAGAACGGCTGCATCACCGCGGTCAAGGGCGCCGGCTTCTTCTGTGACTACGTCCGCCAGGTCATCCTCACCGACCCGGTCTTCGGCGAGACGAAGGAGGCGCGGGCCAAGCTCTGGAACCGGGGCGGCCTGACGGTCCGTACGACGCTCGACCCGCAGGCGCAGGAATCCGTGCAGGACTCCGTCAAGGACCACGTCTACAGCAGCGACGCCGTGGCGACCGCCGCGACCATCGTCGAGCCCGGCACCGGCAAGATCCTCGCCATGGGCCAGTCCCGCCCGTACGGCGTCAACGTCAACAACGGCGAGACGACGATCAACCTGTCCGTGAACGCGGACATGGGCGGCGGCGCCGGCTACCAGCCCGGCTCCACGTTCAAGCCGATCGTCGCCGCGGCGGCCGTCGAGGGCGGCAAGTCCGCGACGCAGGAGTACTCATCGCCGTACGAGATGGCGTACCCGAGCCCGGTGGCCGCGTGCGACGGCAAGGTGTGGCGCAACGACCCGAGGCGGCCGGAAAAGCTGAAGAACGAGAACGACTCGGAGCGCGGCCCGTACGGCATGGCGGAGGCCACCGCGAAGTCGGTCAACACCTACTACGTGCAGCTGATCAGCGACATCGGCATCTGCCCGGTCGTCGACATGGCCAAGAAGATGGGCGTGGAGCGCGCGGACGGCCGCAAGATCGTCCAGGCGCCGTCCATCGCGCTCGGCACCCAGGAGATGTCCCCGCTGACGATGGCGAGCGCGTACGCCGCCTTCGCCTCGCGCGGCATGTACTGCACCCCGGTCGCCATCGAGTCGGTCACCCAGAAGGTCGGCAGCGAACAGAAGTCCCTTCAGGTGCCGAAGTCGACCTGCTCGCGGGCGATGTCGGAGAACACCGCGGACACGATCAGCACGCTCCTCAAGGGCGTGGTCGAGGACGGCACGGGCCAGGAGGCCGGTCTCGGCAGCCGCCCGAGCGCGGGCAAGACGGGTACGACGGACGAGCGCTTCGCGGCCTGGTTCGTCGGCTACACCCCGAACATGGCGGGCGCGGTGTGGGTCGGCGACCCGCAGCACAAGCGCAAGATGACCAACATCACCATCGGTGGCGTCCCGCACGACAAGGTCTACGGCGGCGAGGTCCCGGGTCCGATCTGGCGCGACATGATGTCCGGCGCGCTGGAGGGCAGGCCCGCTCCGGACTTCCATCTGGTCGACCTTCCCGACGACAGCAGTGACGAGGACGACCGGGGAAAAGGCGACCGGGGGGCGACGGACGACCACAACGGGGACACGAGGGGGCAGGCGACCGGGGGACTGATCGAAGGCCTGACGAACGGCGGCACCGCTGACGGCGGCCCCACCGCGGGCGCCCTCGGCGGCACGTTCCCGACACCGACGTTCACCCTCCCCGAGAACCTCGTCCAAGGACAGGGGGACGGCGGGACCGGCGAGACCGGCGAGACCGGCTGGAATGGGGGGAACAACGGCAACGGCCACGGGGGTGGAGGCGGAGGCGGACGGCACTAGGACGCGTCCGGCCGAACAGGTTCGAGCCGGATGAGCGGGGCCGCGTCTGGCCGCGTTTCTGCGAACAGGACGCGGCCGCACCTCTGCGAACAGGACGGGGCCGCATCTCTGGGAAGAAGGCGGAACCCACCTCTGGCAACACGGCGGGGCCGCACCCCTGCGAAGGGGTGCGGCCCCGTGGTCGTAGAGAGGGGACCGGCGCTTGAGGAAGCCGGAACGGTGGCTGCTCAGCCCTGGAGGAGCTTCTTCACCACGGCGGCGACCCGGCCGCCCTCGGCCTGACCGGCCACCTTCGGGTTCACGATCTTCATGACGGCACCCATGGCCCGCGGCCCCTCGGCACCGGCCGCCTTCGCCTCCGCGACCGCCTGGGCGACGATCGCGTTCAGCTCCTCGTCGGACAGCTGCTTGGGCAGGTAGTCGGCGAGCACCTCGCCCTCCGCCTTCTCCCGCTCGGCCTGCTCGGCACGGCCGCCCTGCGCGAAGGCCTCGGCGGCCTCACGGCGCTTCTTCGCCTCACGCGTGATCACCTTGAGGACCTCGTCGTCGGACAGCTCCCGCTTCTCCTTGCCCGCGACCTCCTCCTTGGTGATCGCGGCCAGGGTCAGCCGGAGCGTCGAGGAGCGGAGCTCGTCGCGCCCCTTGATCGCGGCGTTGAGGTCGTCCTGCAGCTTCGACTTGAGCGTGGTGGTCATGGCCCGATTGTCGCAGGTACACGGCCATCTGTGCCCGCCCATTTAGCCACCGCTGTGCCCGTCCAGCCGGCCATCCCCGCCCGTCGACTCAGCCGTCCCCCGTGCCCGTGCGTTCAGCCGTCCCGTCCTCGTGCCCGTCCAGCCGGTTGCCCCGTGCCCATCCACTCGATCGCCGGCGCTCGTCGGCTCGACCGGCGGCGCCCGTTCGCTCGACGGGCGGCCGGTCTCGACGTGCCCAACCCGTCTGACACGATGGACAGATGCGCGCGCGATACGGAATCCCCCTGGGAATCGTGGCGGCCGGCACCGCCGGCCTGGTTTATGCGGCGGGCTTCGAGGCCCGTTCCTTCCGCCTCCGACGGGTCACCGTCCCCGTCCTGCCCCCGGGCATGCGCCCGCTGCGTGTGCTCCAGGTCTCCGACATCCACATGGTCGGCGGCCAGCGCAAGAAGCAGCGCTGGCTGCAGTCGCTGGCCGGGCTGCGCCCCGACTTCGTGATCAACACCGGGGACAACCTGTCGGACCCCGAGGGCGTCCCGGAGGTACTGGACGCCTTGGGCCCGCTGATGGAGTTCCCGGGCGCGTACGTCTTCGGCTCCAACGACTACTACGGTCCCAAGCTGCGCAACCCCGCCCGCTACCTCCTGGAGAAGACGAGCGGACGCCACGGGCTGAACGGCAACCCGCCGGCGGTGGGCGCGGTCCACAATCCGTGGGAGGAGCTGCGGGACGGCTTCGACGCGGCGGGCTGGCTGAACCTGACCAACACGCGGGGAGTCCTCAAGGTCGAGGGCGTCTCCATCGAGCTGACCGGCCTGGACGATCCGCACATCAAGCGGGACCGCTACGCCCGGGTGGCCGGCGGACCCTCGGGGGCGCACGACTTCTCGCTCGGCGTGGTCCACGCGCCGTACCTGCGGGTACTGGACGCGTTCACGGCGGACGACTACCCCCTGATCCTGGCCGGCCACACCCATGGCGGCCAGCTGTGCATCCCCTTCTACGGCGCCCTGGTCACCAACTGCGACCTGGACACGGACCGCGTGAAGGGCCTGTCCACACACACGGCGGAGGGCCGTACGTCCTACCTCCACGTCTCGGCCGGCTGCGGCACCAACCGCTACACCCCGGTCCGCTTCGCCTGCCCACCGGAGGCGACGTTGCTGACGTTGGTGGAGAAGCGGTAACGGGTCGGAGAGGGTTCCGGCGGGGCAGAGGGGCTCGGCAGGCCGGAATCGGATACCGGCAGGTCAGAGCGGGCGGACAGATCGTGGCCGTAGGGGCCGGGCGGTCATGGCCGTAGGAGGCGGGCAGGTCGGAGGGGCCGGTCAGGTCGTGGTGGCCGCATGAGGCCCGGCAGGTCTTGGTGACCGTGGGAGGCCCGACAGGTCTTGGTGGCCGTAAGAGGCCCGACAGGTCATGGCGGCCGGGGCCCCGCCGGCCGGAGAGGACCCGACCGCTCATGGCCGTCGGCGGCCCCAGGGCTCGCTCGCTCAATGGCGGTGAGGCTGGTCGTCGTCGGCCCGTAACCCACCCGGCACCCACCCGGCACCCACCCGGCCCAATCCGCCTGGCCACCCCCCTCCCCCGCTCCTAGCGTGAGGGCATGACCGCCCCGATACCCAGGGACATCCCGGACCTGCCCGCGGTCCCGGGCCCGCCCGTCCTGTTGCCCGCCCCGGTCCCGGCAACGGCGGTGGTGGCCCCGGTACGCCGCCCGTCGGCCGCGGCGTTCCGTCTGCTGACCGCCGTGACGGCGGCGGGCGGGGTCGCACTGGAACTGCTGCTGGGCAGCCCGGCCCGCATGCTGAGCTACTTCAGCGTCCAGGCCACTGCCCTGCTGGCCGTGATCATGTTTCTGTCGGCGAGAAGGGCCTGGCGGGCCCGCCGCCCGCTCCCGTCGGCGGTGACCGGCGCCGCGCTCCTCTACGTCGTGATCGGCGCGCTGGTCTACCACCTGCTCCTGGCCCACACGACGCCGCCGTTCTCCATGACCGGCGCGACGACGGTCCCGGAACGCTGGCACGCCCAGTGGACGGCGCTCCAGGTCATCCACGTGCTGGTCCCGGCGGCGGCGGTACTGGACTGGCTGCTGCTCACGCCGGCGCCCCGCATGCATCTCCGCCAGACGGCGGCCTGGCTCCTGTACCCCCTGGCCTACCTGGCCTTCTCCTTCATCCGGGCCGCGTTCCTCCCACCGTCCGACCCCTCCCGCCACCTCTATCCCTTCCTGGACGTGACGACCCACGGCTACCGCGGCACCCTGGCGAACGCCCTCCTCCTGGGCCTCGGGATCTACGCCCTGGCGATCCTCCTGGTGGCCCTGGACCACGCCCGCCCGTCCCCGACCCGCCACCGCCTCTGAACCGGATTTCGTCTACAGCCCCCAGTGGGCTAAAGTAAACGTCGTCGCCGCGGGAAGCAGCGACACCGGGGTGTAGCGCAGCTTGGCAGCGCGCTTCGTTCGGGACGAAGAGGTCGTGGGTTCAAATCCCGCCACCCCGACGCCGTAGTACCAGGTCAGGGGCCTGATCCGCTTAGCGGGTCGGGCCCCTGAGTGGTTTCCGGAGATCGTTCGGGAGAAATCTGGGAGAAGATCTTGATCGGGGTCTCCCCGGCTGGTCGACAGCTTTCGCGCCAGTCCCACCCCGTCCAGACCTCTCCCTAGTGCACGTCAGCAAATTCGGTCTTGGCTCGTGGACCTGGCCATCAGCCTTGGCATCGGGCTCTGGCATCCCAGGTGGACACGCATGGCTTGCTGACCGGTCTGGTTGAAGCGATCCTCGAACCGGCGGGGTGGGTCCACCCTGGATGTGGGCCCACCTCGTCCCCTAGTTGACTGCGATCAAATCTTCCGGCCCCTGGACAATGCCGAAGACCTCTTCGCGGGGGTCGTTGCTGCGGCCTTTGCCGCCGCGGTCTCCGGGGAGAAGCCGGCGGCCTTGAGAATGTCCATCGCGTCGAAGATGGACTGCAACTGCTTGGTCAGCAGTGTCACTGTGAGGAGTTCCTGTGATTCGGGTGGCAGCTCCTTCAGCGAGGACTTGTAGATGCGCACGGCCTGCTTGTACAGGGACTGCAGGCGCTCGGCCGCGTAGGCCGTGCACTTGTCGGGGTCAAGGGTGACCGCGTAGTGGCCGCGGTACCTGACGAAGCTCTTCTTTTCAGCTCCGCACTTGACGTCTCGGATCCAGCTCTTGCCTCGCTCGAACTGGCCCCTGGTGTTCCGCCCGATGGCCCGCTCCGGAGGGAGGCCCTCCTCTCCGGCCTTTGCCACCCGACTCCAGATGTCCTCTCCACTGTCGTGCGCCGCTTGGCGGCGCGTTGTCGTCATGCTTACTCGCCTTCTTCGTCCTCCATCAGGCGCGCGAGCGCCTTGTCCGGGTCAGTCCTTCCGGTCGTGATGGCGGTCTCGCACCAGTCGAGCAGCATGCGCGTCTTGTGCACGTTGTCGAGGACCGCCTGCTTGGTTTCCTCGGTGTAATCCTGGCTGTGGACCTCGGGGATGATCCGCTGGAGCGAGACGGAGAAGGAGGCGAACGCCCCGATCAACCGCAGGATCTCCATCGGGGCCTCGCTGTATCGGACGCCGAGGGGAGCGGCTTCTTCTTCAAACTCCTCTTCCACTTCTGCGGCTTCGTCCGCCGAGGCCAGCTCGGCTTCGGCTTCCGCTGCCTCGTCGACTTCGCGCCAGTGCTCGTACTGTGCCTGGCGCATCAGGTGCCGGGCGTGCTGGTCGGACGCGAGGCGGGCCCGGACGTCCGGGCGCCCGAGCATCTCGGTGACCGCCTTGGCCGCGTCTTCATCCGTATGGAGCAGGCGCCGGGTGTGAGCGAGACGCTCTGCTTGGTTGGTCGGCGTCCCGACGGCGCGGTTCGCGACCTTCTGCGCCTCGTTCACTGTCCAGCGGTGTTCCTTGGTGAAGGGGTCATAGGGATCCTTACGGATCAGGATGTACCGGCTCGGAACGTAAGCCAGGGTTGCGTGCACCGAGAAGCTCACATCCTTCCGGCGCTTCGCCTTCGGCCACTGCCGCGCCACGTCGTAGTAGGTGCGCAGCGTCTCCGGATTGGCGCCTATCTGATGTCCCAGGATCTTGATCACCTGGGCCGCCTCGCCGTGTCCACGGATGTGCCCATCAAGCGACTCAATAACGTAATCTCCGAGAGCCCACTGGATCCCGGACTTCTCCTTCATCAGCTTCCGCCCGCGGCGGACGATCTTCTCCCACGCGGTCTTGGTGTACCCGTCAGGGACAGTCAAGGTCGTCACGAGGAGCCTCCTCGCGTGTCGGATACCGGGTCATACGCATCTGTCGACGGTGCCGCCGCGCTACCTACGCCCAATTTACTCTGATTCATCCTGAGAATCGCTCTAATGTTGCATTCCTATGGGCGTCGGATCACCGCCCTCACGGGAAGGCGGGGTGCCCCACAACAGTGTTGCGGGGCACCGTGGAGCTATCGGAGAACGGCCGCACGTGGACGCAGAAGGTCGTTGAGCACGCGCACCGGTGACGTCGGACACAAGGCCAGGCGGGCGTCGAGCGCCGCCTCCCACTGCCGAGTTAGACCGAGCATGAGACGCCGACGCATGCCTGGGGTGACGTGGGCGTAGCGCGCGGAGACCGAGCCGTCGAGGTGGCCCATGCGCTCGTCCATGAGGACCTTCTCCGCCCCCAGGTCCTCCATCGCCGTCCGGTGGGTGTGGCGGAGTCCGTGGGGCGTGAGGCCCTTGGCGATCGGGAGCCAGCAGGCATCGGCGCGATCGGTGGCGCCCCGCCCTCGGGCCGGGACACCGGGCCATGGCTCGGCGAGGATGGGCACAGGTCGCGCCTCCTGCGGGGCCTTCTTCGGATACCAGCCGGAGGCTGCTGGGGTGAACAGCCAGGTCGCAAAACCGTTCCTGCGCCAGTGGGCCGCGTGCTCCAACACCGCACCGCCCCGCACGAACCCAAGATCGACGATCGCCTTCTCAATCCGCACCCGTGTGGCTTCCGCGACGCGGTGGGGGTGGTTGAGGACGTTGGACACCGTCCCTGTGGAGACCCCGGACAACCGAGCGACGTCGACGAGCTTGGCACCCTGGTGCCCTCCGGTGCGGGCGGTGCCCTGCCCTCGGAAGACGTACCGCTTGCCGTGGCACGGACACGGTGTGGGCTTCGTACGGGCGATGTGGTCGGCGACCAGGGCCGACAGCCAGTCCATCGCGTCGATGGTGCGGTAGCTGTCGTCCTTGGGCGGGCAACGGACCAGTTCGCCCGAGTCCAGCTCGTACAACTGGTGCTCCACGCGTATGGCTCCAGGCCGGGCGTACCGGGTCTCCAGCCCGGCCATCTCGCCCCACCGCATCCCCGTGTAGCCCTTGAGGACGACCGCGACGAACTCGTCGTCACGGCCGGACAGCAGCGCCGCCCGCTCTGCGACGAGCAGCAGGCCCAGCGGATCGGTGATGACCTTTTCGGGGCCACGGTCGCGCGAGCGGCCGGCGCGTTTGCCACGCCCGCGCCGCTTCGCGGCGGGGTTGGAGGCTATGAGACCCTCATCCGCGGCGTCTTCCAGGATGAGGTGGAGCGTCGAGCGCCACGTCTTGACGCTGGACGCCGCGTACGCGGCCTTCACCTGCTTCTCCCAGGTGTCGACATCCGAGTGGGGTGCCGGCACTCCACCGTGCGGCTTGGAGTCCGGGTCGACGTCGGCGCGGCGGAATGGGGGAAGCGGCCGTTGTGCGGGGTGGCGCTGGACAGGTCGATTCTGCACTTGGTGCCGGTCCCGGCGGGTCCGGGCTGATGTACCGGGCTGTCTCCGGGGCGTAGTAGCGATGGAGGTTGTAGTGCAGCCCGGTCTCGTCGTCGGCGTTCTTGCGCCCCTCTCCGGCCACCCCCGGTGTCAGCGTGGTGTCGAATGGCGCCATGTGGCGCCGGGTGGCGTCACTGTGGTGTCGCTTGAGGGCGGTGGGTGGCTGATCGAGTTTCGTTGGCGCCTTCTACGCGGCATTCCCAGGTGGACTCGTACCTGGGTTGAGCTGGGGAAATGGGGAGGCATCCTCGGAGGTGGGGGTGCGGGTGGCGTTAGGGGGTTGCCGGTGGTGCCAAATTGGTGCCATGATGGCGTCATGGACCTCACGCCCTATGTCGAAACCCTCCGCCGCGAGCTTGCGGTGGCCGCTGAAGCCGGTGGGGAGGATGCCCGGGAGCTGGCCGAGAGGCTGACCGCTCCTCTGGAGTCGGCGGCTCGGCTGACCATGCTCAATGTGCTGTCCGCCGCCATGGACGAAGTCACCCGGGAACTTGCCCCCGGGTCGGTGGATGTGCGGCTGCGCGGGCTCGACCCGGAGTTCGTGGTGGCGTTGCCGGCCGTCGACACCGGGGGGCCCGCGGAACCGGCCGCGCCGGTCGAAGCCTTCAGGGCTCCGGTCGAGGGGGACGAGGGCGGGACCGCTCGCGTCAATCTGCGGCTGCCCGCTCAGCTCAAGGCCCGGGCCGAGGAGGCCGCGAGCCGTGAGGGGCTGTCGGTCAACGCCTGGCTGGTACGGGCCGTATCGGCCGCGGTCGACGGTGGCGCCCGGCCGCGTACGACGGAGAAGAGCCAGACCGTCGGCCAGCGCTTCACCGGCTGGGTGCGCTAGCCGCACCCGTCCGCGCCGCTTCACCTCGCTTCACTCACACCACGTCCCACCTGCGGGGACGTTTCCAAGACACACGAGGACGGGACAGCCATGTCTTCTTTCGACACCCCCGAACCGATCTCGGTCACCGCGCGGGTCGACGCCGGTTCCATCCAGTTCACCGCGGGCGACCGCCTCGACACCGTGGTGGAGGTGCGGGCCCGCAGCCCCAAGAAGGACCTGGACGTACGGACCGCCGAGCAGACCGAGGTGTCCTACGCGAATGGCGCGCTGACCATCCGGACGCCCAAGTCCAACCTGTTCGGCCGCACCGGCGTCGTGGACGTGACGGTCGAGCTGCCTGCCGGCTCCCGCGTCGACATGACCGGGGCCTGGACCCAGGTGCTCGGCGAGGGCCGGCTCGGCGAGGTCCGGGTGAAGACCTCGTCCGGTGACGTCCGCCTCGACGCGACCGGCCCGCTGGAGCTGACCGCCTCGCACGGCTCGATCAGCGTGGACCGGGTCGAGGGCCGGGCCGAGATCAGCACCAGCACCGGCAGTCTGCGCGTCGGCCTCCTCGACGGCCCGGCCGTGCTGAAGAACTCCCACGGCGGCACGACCGTCGACGTCGCCACCGGCGCGCTGCGGGTGAGCAACGCCAACGGCGACATCGAGGTGCGGCGCGCCGAGGACTCGGTCACCGCCACCACCGCCCACGGCACCGTGCGCGTGGCCGACGTGGCCCGCGGCACCGTCCAGCTGGAGACCGCCTACGGCGCCATCGACCTCGGTATCCGCGAGGGCACGGCCGCCTGGCTCGACGTCAGCTCCGGCGCCGGGCAGGTGCGCAACGCGCTCACCGCCTCCGACGCCCCGGACACGTCGGAGGACACCGTCCAGGTCCACGCCCGCACCCGCTACGGCAACATCGACATCCGCCGCGCCCGGGGCTGAGCACCGGGCCACGGGCCCACCGCCGCCCTTCCCCTTACTCCCCTTACTCCCCCTACTTCCTCTGCTCACTTCTCGACCTGAACGGGAGAGCTCCCTCGCCATGTCTGTCATGCCCATGTCGATAACGGCGCAGTCGGCCGCCGCCATCTCCGCCACCGGGCTGCGCAAGTCCTACGGCGACAAGACCGTCCTGGACGGCATCGACCTGCACATCCCCGCCGGCTCCGTGTTCGCGCTGCTCGGGCCGAACGGAGCCGGCAAGACCACCACCGTGAAGATCCTGTCCACGCTCGTCACCCCCGACGGCGGGCAGGCCCGCGTCGCGGGCCACGATCTCGCCGCCGCGCCGCAGGCCGTGCGCGCCGCGATCGGGGTCACCGGACAGTTCTCCGCCGTCGACGGGCTGATCACCGGCGAGGAGAACATGCTCCTCATGGCCGATCTGCACCATCTGTCCAAGCGCGAGGGACGGCGGGTCGCCACCGGGCTGCTGGAGCGGTTCGGACTGGGCGACGCCGCCAAGAAGCCCGCCCAGAGCTACTCCGGCGGCATGAAGCGCCGTCTCGACATCGCCATGACCCTCGTCGGCGCCCCGCGGATCATCTTCCTCGACGAGCCGACCACCGGCCTCGACCCGCGCTCCCGGCACACCATGTGGCAGATCGTCCGCGAGCTGGTCACCGACGGCGTCACCGTCTTCCTCACCACCCAGTACCTGGAGGAGGCCGACCAGCTCGCCGACCGCATCGCCGTGCTCAACGGCGGGAAGATCGCCGCCGAGGGCACCGCCGACCAGCTCAAGCGCCTCGTCCCCGGCGGACATGTGCGGCTGCGCTTCTCCGACCCGTCCGCGTACCGGTCCGCCGCCTCCGCGCTGCGCGAGGTCACACCGGACGACGAGGCGCTGACGCTGCGCGTCCCCAGCGACGGCAGCCAGCGTGAACTGCGCTCCCTGCTCGACTGGCTGGAGGCCACCGGCATCGAGGCGGACGAGCTGACCGTGCACACCCCCGACCTCGACGACGTGTTCTTCGCCCTCACCGCCGGCGCCGACCAGCCGGCCCTCTCCACGGAGGATGCCCGATGAGCTCCCTCTCCCTCGCCGTGCGCGACTCCTCGACGATGCTGCGCCGCAATCTGCTGCACGCCCGCCGCTACCCGTCGATGACGCTCAACCTGCTGCTCTCGCCGGTCGTGCTGCTGCTGCTCTTCGTCTACATCTTCGGTGACGTGATGAGCGCGGGCATCGGCAACGGCGGGGCGGACCGGTCCGCGTACCTCGCGTATCTGGTCCCGGGCATCCTGCTGATGACCATCGGCGGCACCACGATCGGCAGCGCGGTGTCCGTCGCCACGGACATGACCGAGGGGATCATCGCCCGCTTCCGTACGATGGCGATCCACCGCGGGTCGGTACTCATCGGGCACGTCGTCGGCAGCGTGCTCCAGTGCGTGATGAGCGTGGTGCTCGTGGGGGCCGTCGCGGTGGCCATCGGGTTCCGGGCCACGGACGCCACCGCCCTGGACTGGCTCCTGGCCGTAGGTCTGCTGACGCTCGTCTCCGTGGCCCTCACCTGGATCGCGGTCGGCATGGGTCTGTCCAGCCCGAACGCCGAGGCGGCCAGCAACAACGCCCTGCCGCTGATGGTGCTGCCGTTCCTGTCCAGCGCGTTCGTGCCGGTCGACGCGATGCCGGGCTGGTTCCGGCCGGTCGCCGAGTACCAGCCGTTCACCCCGGCCATCGAGACCCTGCGCGGGCTGCTGCTCGGCACCGAGATCGGCCACAACGGGTGGCTGGCCGTCGTCTGGTGCCTCGCGCTGGCGGTGCTCGGCTACGTCTGGTCCACCTCGCGCTTCGCCCGCGAACCGAAGTAGCGGCCGGGCCCGTCCCACCGGCTCGTCCCACCGACTCGTCCCGCTCCGGGGCGGTGTACGTCCGGCACCACGTCGGCGTGCACCGCCCCGGAGCCGTTCCGTGCGGCAGCCACGCATGACCGTCCCGGCTATCAGCCCCCTGACCGTTCCGGCTCCCCCGTCAAGGAGTCGTATGCGCGCGTCAGGGCCGTGTCAGGGTTCCCGGTTCCGGCTTGCCCGGGGTGTGCGGGGCGGCTTCGATGGACGGCGTGAACAGCGCCCGGCCCCTCCCCGGCCGGCCGCCGAGCCCAGCCCGGCACCGAGTCCGCTCGGCCGCCGGGTCCCGCTCGGCCGTCGTGCCCTGCGCCGGCGCTGACCGGAAGCGCCCGCACCGGGCGGACGCCGTGTCCCGTCGGCGCGGAGCGTCCACCGGTGTCGCGTCCCGCCGACGCCGGCTTCCGTGGTCCGAGGGGCGCCGAGCGGCTCCGGCGCCCCTCGGCCTCCCCTCACGAGGCTCGTGCCCATACCCACGCTCGTGCTGGTGCTCGTGCTCGTCAGGCGGTCTTCGTGCCCGTCATGACGATGGTCACCGTCTCGGTCCCGCCGTCGTCGTAGACGCGCTGTGTCAGGCCGCGGGCGGAGAACCCGGTCGGTGAGGTGAGGACGCCGTCCAGCTCGACGTAGGCCGTTCCGGTACGCGTGCCGGGCAGCGGGTGGGTGAACTCGTAGCGCAGCGCGCCACCGCAGCCGCCGCGCCACTCGCCGGTGCCGATGAACACCGGCTTGCCGTCGGGGCCGGGGTGCGCTTCCAGGCGCAGGGTGTGGTCGGCGTGGAAGAAGAGGGTGCCCGTCGAGGCCGGGTGGTCGGACTCCTGCGTCGTCACCGACCAGGTGCCCACCGGGGACGGCACGGTCGTGACCGTAGTGGCCCTGGTGGCTGTCGTGACTGTGGTTACCGGGGTGGCCGTCGCGGCCGGTTCGGTGGGCAGGGCCAGTGCGGGCTGCGGTGCCGCCACGGCCAGTGTCAGGAACCCGGCGGCCAGGGCCACGCCGGCGGCCCGGCGCGCGGCCCGCCCGCCGGTGGTGCTCTGCTTCTTCTGCATATGCGTGCGTCCTTTCGGATCGTTGTCCGTTCGTTCGTCCGCTCGTCGCTCGCTCGTCGACCGCTACACCACGCGGAAATTGGCCATCATCGCCATGTCCTCGTGTTCGAGGTTGTGGCAGTGGAGCATGTAGCGCCCCCGGTATCCGTCGAACCGCGCGAGGATCTCCACGACCTCGTACGGGCGCAGGTCGACCGTGTCCTTCCAGCCGAGGTCACCGGGGCCGGGGGCGCCGCCGGCCCGCGACAGCACCTGGAAGTGCGCCAGGTGCAGATGGACGGGGTGGTGGAAGTCGCTGGTCAGCCGCCATCGTTCGACGGTGCCCAGACGTGGTGTCGCCCAGGTGCGCGCCGGGTCGAAGGGGTGGCCGTTGACGGTCCACATGTCGTCCGGGCCGAGCCGGAAGTCGAAGTGCCGGGTGGTCACGGCCTGTCCGGCGCGCAGGGTCTCGGGCCGTGACAGGCGGGTCGGGATCCCGCTGTCGTCGCGGCCCCGCCCCCGGCTGGTGACGTGGAACCGCATGACGTTGCGCATCGCCCCGTCGGCCAGGGTGTTGACGAGGGTGACGGTGGTGTCCGGCGGGCAGGCGGAGAGGTCGAGGACGACGTCGTAGCGCTCGGCCGGGGCCATGGTGAGCGTGTCGAGGGTCTGCGGGCGGGCCAGCAGCCCCTGGTCGCTGCCGACCTGTACGAAGGGCAGGCGGCGGCCGTCGGAGGTGGTGAGGGCCAGCCGGTAGCGGCGCGCGTTGGCGGCGTTCAGCAGCCGCAGCCGGTAGCGGGCCGCGCTCACTTCCAGGTACGGCCAGGGGCGGCCGTTGACCAGTTGTACGTCACCGAGCACGCCGTCCATGTAGCCGGACCGGACGCCGGGGGTGCGGGTGAGGGTGGGGTCGAGCGACGGGTAGCGGAAGGAGCCGTCGGCGTCGAAGGAGCGGTCGCAGAGCAGCAACGGGATGTCCCGGTCGCCCTTCGGCAGCGGCAGCGCGTCCTCCTCGTCGTCGTCCACGAGGAAGAATCCGGCGAGCCCGCGCCAGACCTGTGGGCCGCTGAAGTCCATGCGGTGGTCGTGGTACCAGAGGGTGGCGGCCCGCTGCCGGAGCGGGTACGTGTACGTGCGCGTGCCGGTGACGGACCCGCCCTCGGGCATCGTGCCGCCGTGCGTGCCCGCCATCCCCCGCATGCGGTGCGCGGAAGTCTCGTGGTGCCCCAGCGGGTGCAGCAGGTCGGTGGGGTAGCCGTCGGAGTCGGGCGGGGTGACACCGCCGTGCAGATGGGTCGCGGTCGGCGCGGGCAGGGCGTTGGTCATCCGGAGCCGGACCGGGCGGCCCGAGCGGGCGCGGAAGGTCGGGCCGGGGAAGGTGCCGTCGTACGACCAGATCTCGGTGCGGGTGCCGGGCAGGATCTCCACGGAGGCGCGCCGCTGGGTCACCTCGTAGACATCCGTGCCGTACGAGCCGTGCGTGTCGTGGGTGTCGTGCAGGGGCTTCGCCACGGTGGGCACGGTCAGTGGCAGCGTGAACGGGCGGGGCAGTTCCACCTCCGGGTCGCTGGCGAGCAGGACACCGGTCGAGGGGCGGTCCGTGCCGCAGCCGGCCAGTCCGCCCAGGGCGACCGCGCCGGCGCCGCCGGCCGCCAGGCGCAGGAAGCCGCGGCGTGAGGGAGCGGGTGTGGAAGCAGACGCGGAGTCGGATGTGGGAGCGGTCATCGGTGCAGCGCCTTGAGCGTCCGGACGGGCAGGGTGAGGGTGAACGCCCAGACCGTCATCGTGCACGCGCCGCCGAACAGGGCGACACCGAGCGGGATGTGCAGCAGCAGGTCGCGCGAGTACCCGGCGATCTGCTGAACGATGATCAGCGCGATGAGGACGGCGCCGAGGACGGTGGGCCAGACCCGGTTCGCGCGCACCCGCCAGGCGATGGTGGCGGCGACCGTCTCGGCCACGAGCATCATCGTAAGAACGTGCGCGTTGACGTCGTGGACGGTGAGCAGCCCCACGTCGCCGTTGACGAACAGTCCGGCCACCGCGGCCTGGACGAGGGTGTTCACGGTGAAGAGCACGGAGACGACCCGGTAGACGATCACCGGGCGGTGCGCCCAGCGGGCGGGTGGCCGGTCGTCGGCCGGGCCGGGGCGCCGTAAGTCCCGGGGGCCGGATCCGCCCGAGTCGGAGGTGGGGGGCACGGCCTGCGCCGCGGCTTCTGAGGAGGGTCGCTGCATCACGGATTCCGGTGCGGTACGGGCTGACGGGTGGGGGGAAAGACGCGCGCCAAGGGCAGGCGGGCCGGGAGCGGCGCGCGGCCTGGAAGTCTTAAGGGCCTGCGTGGCCTATGGGCTGCTGGGCTGCCGGACTGCGTGGCCTATGGGCTGCGTGGCCTATGGGCTGCATGGCCTACGCGGGCGAACGGCGGGCGGACGGTGGGGGTTGGTCGGGGGGCTTGGGGTGGGGGCGCGTGAGAAGTGCAGTGGCGCGTGCCCAGGAGAGTCGCGCGGGCGTGCGCGGCGCCCGGCCTGCCAGGATCGGTGAGCGTGCACGGCGCGCGGATGACACGCGCCTACGGGCGTAAGCGGCGCGTAAACCGAATGGACCGGCGGGCGCGCACGGCGTGCGTCCGCGAGGGGCACGTGGGCGCGCACGGCGCGGAGACGTCACGGACATGCGGGCGCGCACGGCGTGGAGACGTCACGGACATGCGAGCGCGCACGGCGCGGAGGCGTCCGAAACATGCGAGCGCGCACGGCGCGGAGGCGTCACGGACGTACAGGCGTGAGCGGCGCGCAAGCGGGAGTGGCGCGCGGGCGGGAACACAGCCGTACCCTCCCCGCACGCCCCCGTACCCTCCCCCCATACCGGCGCGCCCCACTCCCGCCCCACCCCGCCCGCGCACCGCCGCAGCCGCCGGTGTCAGTGGCCGCGGACGCGGGACAGGTTCAGCGGGTAGTTGAGGCCGCCGGTCACCGGAAGGGTCGCGCCGTTGATCCACTCCGATTCGGGGCTCGCCAGCAGGGACACGACGTTGGCGATGTCCTGCGGGGTGCCGAGCCGGCCGGCCGGCGTCGCGTTGGCCAGCGCCTCGCGCGCCGGCTGCGGGACCACCGAGGAGGCGTCCGTGAGGACGAAGCCCAGGGCCAGGCCGTTGACGGTCACACCACCGGAGCCGAACTCGTCGGCCGCGTACCGCACATACCCCTCCAGCGCGGCCTTCGTCACGCCGTGCGCGGCGAGGCCGGGCGCGGTCGGGCCCCAGGACGAGCCGCTGGAGATGACGACGAGCCGCCCGTACCCCCGCTCCCGCATCGCGGGTACGAAGGCGGTGGTGAGCCGGTGCAGCAGGACGACGTCGTTGCGGACCTTGTCACCGAGCGCGGTCGGGTCCATGTCGGACAGCGGCACGCGCGGGTACGAGGCGCACGCGTTGCTGACGACGACGTCGAGGTGGTCCACCCGCTCCCGCACGGCGGTGACCAGTTCTTCGGCGCCGTCGGCCGCGTCCAGGTCGGCCCTGAGCAACGTGGCGTTTACACCTTTTTCCTCGCACGCGGCCGCCACGGCCTTGGCCTCGTCCAGCGAACTTCGGTACGTGAGCACGACATCGGCTCCGAGCTCGGCGAGCGTGGTGGCCGTCGCGGCCCCGATCCCCCGGCTGCCGCCTGTCACCAGCGCGATCCTGCCCTCCAGCGGGCCGGATGCGGAGACGTTACGAGTCATCGGCAAGGCACCTCTCTTCGACTTGCATCACTTCCTGGTAGTTAAACGACCAGGAAGATAATGGCCAGCGGCTAGGGTAGACCCATGGGTGATCGCCAGCAAGCCGTCGATCGCGTCGACGTGATCATGAAGCAGGTCGCGCAGGTCTCCACGGCACCCGACCTGACATCCAAGGAACTCTGCCAGCGGCTTCAGCGTGTCGCCCACCATCTGGAGACCCGGCTCCGCCGCGAACTGGCCGTCTTCGGCATCGAGCCCTGGGAGATCGAGCTGCTCGCCTCGCTGCGCCGGGTCGGGCCGCCGCACCAGGTGACCGCCGGTTCGCTGCAGGACATCATGCAGCTGACCACCGGCGCGGTCACCAAGCGCGTGGCCGCCCTGGAGAAGAAGGGGTGGGTGCGCCGGGAGGTCGACGCCGGCGACCGCCGCCAGGTGCTGGTCTGCCTCACGGACGAAGGAGAGCAGCGGGCGCTCGAAGTCTTCGCCACCAAGACGGAGACGGAGGCGCGGGTGCTGTCCGCCCTCGACCTCGCCACCCAGCGGCGGCTCAACGACGATCTGCGTACGCTCCTGATCGACCTGGAGGGAGCGGTACCCAACTGACCGCTCCCCCTCGCCTGAGCTCGATCCCGTCACTCCTTGATGTCGCAGATGGGGGCGCCGGGGGCGAGGGAGGCGCCGATTTCGGCGGTCAGGCCTTTGATGGTGCCGGCCTTGTGGGCGTTGAGGGGC
>NZ_BAAASM010000067.1:0-86086 GCF_039532885.1 Streptomyces nogalater
CACCCACCGAACCCCCACCCACCGACGCCCCCGGACTCCCCGCCGAACCCCGCCCACCGACAGCCCCCGCCCCCCTGTCGCCCCGCCGAACCCCTCACTTGGCGTCGGCGTAACACTCCACCACCGCCGTCGTGAACGGGAACCGCACCGGGGTGTCGCCGAAGGTCAGCCGGCCGGCCAGGGCGGCGGCGTCGCGGATGGCCTGGACGACGGCCTCGGCCTCTTCCTCGGGGCAGTGCACGATCACCTCGTCATGCTGGAAGAAGACCAGCTCGGCCGCCATGTCCCACAGGGCCCGGCGCAGCGCGGCGAGCAGCAGCAGGGCCCAGTCGGCGGCGCTGCCCTGCACGACGAAGTTGCGCGCGAAGCGGCCCCGCGCGCGGGAGTTGGTCGAGGCGTAACCGGGGACCCAGCCGGACTGGACCTCGGGCTCCTCCTCGCCGACCGGGATGCCCGCCTCGTCCGCCGTGTCCTCGCCCGATCCGGCGGCCGGGGGGCAGGTGCGGCCCAGCCAGGTGCGCACCAGCCGGCCCTCCTCGCCCGCGCGGGCGGCCTCGTCGACGTAGGCGACGGCCTCAGGGAAGCGGCGGCGGAGCGCGGCGAGGTTCTTCAGGCCGTCACCGGAGGTCTGGCCGTAGACCGCGCCGAGCACGGCGAGCTTGGCCTGCTCGCGGTCGCCGGAGAAGGCGCGGTCGGAGACGGACTGGTAGAGGTCGCTGTCGCGGCCGGCCACCTCCATCAGCCCCGGGTCGCGGGAGATCGCGGCCAGTACGCGCGGCTCCATCTGGTCGGCGTCGGCCACCACCAGCCGCCAGCCGGGGTCGGCGACCACGGCCCTGCGGATCACCTTGGGGATCTGCAGAGCGCCCCCGCCGTTCGTCACCCAGCGCCCGGTGACCGTGCCGCCGGCCAGGAACTCGGGGCGGAAACGGCCGTCGCGCACCCAGTCCTGGAGCCAGGACCAGCCGTGTGCCACCCAGATGCGGTACAGCTTCTTGTACTCCAGCAAAGGGGCGACGGCCGGGTGGTCGACGGACCGGATCTCCCAGCGGCGGGTGGACTTCACCTTGATCCCGGCCTGGGCGAAGGCCTTGACCACATCGGCGGGCAGGTCCGGTCGCACCCGGCGGCCGAAGGCCGCGGACACCTCGTCGGCCAGTTCGGCGAGGCGGCGTGGCTCACCGCCGCCCGCGTACCGCTCGCCGAGCAGTTCGTGCAGCAGGGCGCGGTGCACCTCGGCGCTCCACGGCAGGCCGGAGCGGTTCATCTCGGCGGCCACCAGCATCCCGGCCGACTCGGCGGCGGTCAGCAGCCGCATCCGGTCGGGGTGGGCGGCCTTTCGGTGCCGGCGCTGCTGTTCGGCGTAGACCGCGAGCAGGTCCGGCAGGGGCAGGTGGTCGCCGGCGGGTTCGAACAGCGGGGACTGGGCGCCCGGTTCGGCCGCGCGCTGGGGCGGGTCGGGCGGGACGGGGCCGCCGCGGAGGCGGGCCAGGGCGGCGGCGGCCGAGCGTGGCTCGCCGTACCGGCCCTCGTGGCCCAGCAGGAGTGTCTCGGCGTCCTCGATGTCGTAGCACCGCTCCACTCGCACCCCCGTGGCGAGCAGACGCGGATAGACCTCGGCGGTCGACCGCCACACCCAGCGCGTCACCTCCGGGCGGCTCCGCACCGCCCCGGCGGGATCGCTCTCCCGCCGCACCGGTCCGGCGGGCAGCCCGTCCGGGCCGAGGGGGGCGACGTCCACGCCTCCGTCCTCGGCCGGTGCGAGCGCCCACCGGTCCGTCATGTCCGCGAGTGTGGCAGGTGGGTCTGACAATCGCCCGTGGCCTCGGCCGTGGCCCCCCGTGCCCTCGGCGGTGACCTCGGCCGTGGCCCCCGTGACCTCGGCCGTGATGCCGCCCGTGACCTCGGCCGTGACGTCGGCCGTGGTCCCGCCGGTGATCTCGCTTGTGACCTGCGGGTCTATTCCTGCGAGCCGCCCGGCTGGGGGGTGTTCTCCAGCAGCAGCGCCAGCATCTTGCGCAGCTTCTCCTCGGTGGCCGGCTTGGTGATGCCGAGGCCGTTGAGGACGCCCTGGCCGTTCTCGTGCTCCAGCAGGGCCAGCAGGATGTGCTCGGTGCCGATGTAGTTGTGGCCGAGCCGGAGGGCCTCGCGGAAGGTGAGTTCCAGGACCTTCTTGGCGTCGGGGGCGTAGGGGACGAGCTCGGGGACGTCGTCCGCGGCCGGCGGCAGCGCGGCGGTCGCGGCCCGGCGTACGGCGTCCAAGGTCACGTCCTGCGCGGTGATCGCCTTCGCGGCCAGGCCCTCGGGTTCGGACAGCAGGCCGAGGAGCAGGTGCTCGGGGCGGCCCTCGGTGTTGCGGGCGGTCAGCGCCTCGTTGTGCGCGGCCATGACCACGTTCTGCGCGCGCGGGGTGTAGCGGCTGAAGCCCTGGGAGGGGTCGAGGTCGGCGGACTCCTTGGGCACGAACCGCTTCTGTGCCGCCTGCCGGGTGACGCCCATGCTGCGGCCGATGTCGGTCCAGGACGCGCCCGAGCGGCGGGCCTGGTCGACGAAGTGCCCGATCAGGTGGTCCGCCACGTCGCCGAGGTGATCGGCGGCGATCACCGCGTCCTGGAGCTGGTCGAGGGGTTCGGTGTGGGCCTTCTTGATGGCCTCGATGAGGTCGTCGAGGCGCACGGAAGCCGTGGTGTTCGGGTTGGTCGCCATACTGTCAACCGTAGGTTGCACCCTAGGGAGTGTCAACCAATGGTTGACGCTAGGGCCCTGTTTCCGTGGCGGGGTGCTCTACGGTCGTAGGGCTCCGCGTGCGTGCGCGTGCGCTGCCCGCCCGGCCCGGGTCCTGTCGGGGTCGCACTTCGCCAGAGTTGTCCACAGCCTGTGGACGGCCGTCCCATCGTGTCGGCGGTGCGTGGCACGATCGGGTCTGTGACCAGTACCGCCAGCACCGTCGAGCGGGCCTTTCGGGCAGCTCTCTACGACGACACCGACACCGGGCTCGACACGGGCGCCTCCCTGCTCGCCGCCGATCCGGGGGCCGACGCCGAACTCCGGCTGCGCGGCGAGGAGTTCGTGGCGGCGGCCTGGAGACGCGGCTGGCAGCCCGCCGACGTCGTACGGCTGGTGCGGCGCGAGCTGGAGGAGCCGCACGTCCACCTGGCCGCCGCCCTGATCCGGGCGCAGGCCGGGCGGGACCGTCCGCGCGGGCGCCGCTGGACCGACCAGCTGGCCGCGCTGCCCACCGGACCCGACCGCGCCGCGGACCGCTTCTCGCACGCCACCACCGTGCTGGAGCTGTACCGTCTGCTGCTGCGCCTGCCCGCCCTGGAGCCGCTGGACGACGAGCCCCGCCGCGCTCCCGGCCCGGCCGCCTCCCGCATGCTCACCCGCATCCGCGCGCTGCTCGCCAAGGCCGAGGCCACCGGTTATCCCGAGGAGGCGGAGGCGCTCAGCGCCAAGGCGCAGGAGCTGATGGCCCGGCACAGTGTCGACGAGGCGCTGCTCGCCGCCGAGGCACCCGCGCCGGACGCGCCCGGCGCCTGCCGGATCGGGGTCGAGCCGCCCTACGAACAGGCCAAGGCGGTCCTGCTGGACGCGGTGGCCACGGCCAACCACTGCCGCGCGGTGTGGAACGAACCGCTCGGCTTCTCCACGGTCGTCGGCTTCGAGGCGGACCTGGAGGCCGTCGAACTGCTCTACACCTCGCTGCTGGTGCAGGCCACGCACGCGATGACCAGGGCCGAGGCGGCCCAGCGGGCCGGCGGGCGCAAGCGGACCAAGACCTTCCGGCAGTCGTTCCTCGCGGCCTACGCGCACCGCGTGGGCGACCGGCTCGCGGCTGCCGCCGAGGCCCAGGTGACCCAGGACCTGCTGCCGGTGCTGGCCACGCGCGAGATAGCCGTCACCGGCCGGCTGGAAACCATGTTCCCGGAGACCACGACGACCCGGATCAGGGGCGTCAGTGACGCGGCGGGCTGGACGGAGGGCGCACGCGCGGCGGACCAGGCCCAGGTCAGGGCCCGCCCGCGGCTGGAGTGAGCCCGGGTGCGGAGTGCGCCGCACCGGTCCGGAGCGTCAGTCGCCGACCTGCTGGAAGACGCTCACCGAGGCGTCCGGCCCGCTCCCGTCGGCCTTCCCGGCGACCGGGCCGTACTTCCACGGGAAGCTCCGGCCGGTGTCCGTGCCGGGCAGGGTGATCTTCACGGTGTCCGCCGCGAGGGTGTTCTCGGCCCCCTCCTTGCCGCGCACGTAAGCGATGGAGAAGGACGCGGAGTCGCCCTTGGCCAGCTTCAGCTTCTGGGTCTTCGCGCCCTTGAGCAGGGGCACGGTGGCGTCGTTGCCGCCGCCGCTCAGCACGACGCCCGGGAAGTGGTCCAGGGTGCAGGGCGCGCTCTGGTTGGTGAGGCTGACCGGGATCTCGCCGGTGTCGCCGGCGGCCGGAGCCACGCTCGCCGAGCCGATCTGCACGGAGACCCCGCCGATCTCGCAGGCCGAGTCGGCGTTGTTGCCGCTCTTTCCGCCGCCGTCGTCGCAGGCGGTCAGCAGCAGGGCGGCGGCGAGGGCGGTGACGGTGAGCGGAATGGCGCGCATGGGCGGGTCCCTGTCCTGGTGGTGATGGTGCCCCTGCATCATGGCGCCTGCCCCCGCGGCCCGTACGCGCGCCCCTCCGGAATCCGCACCCCCCGGCCCCGAGAAGCCCGCACGGCCGGGTCGCCTTCCGGGCGTCCCCCAACTCGGCCCAGAGCCCCTGCCATTGCCGGCGAACCTCCCTCCCGGACGCCCCGCAACCGACCCCGGCCGCCCTCCCGACGGCCTCCGGCCGCGTTCCCGCCGGTTGGCGTCCACGCCCCGGACGGCCCGCGACTCGGCCCAGCCGCCCCACCGCGTGCCGTGCACCTCCCCGGAAGCCCCCGCAACCCGACCCACCCACCCCGCCCTTGGTCCATCGGCCGCGAATCACCCCCCGGACGCCCCCCAACCAGGCCCAGCCGCCCTCCCTCAACTCGCCTGGGTCGCGAACCGCCCTCCCGGACGGTCCGCGGCCACGCCTGTCAGCCGGTGGTCACCAGGACGACTTGCGAACCCCGGGCAGGAACCCCTGATGTGCCAGTGTCCGCAGGTTCACCCGGGACAGGCCGAAGGCGCGCAGGTGGCCGCGCGGGCGGCCGTCGATCTGGTCGCGGTTGCGGAGCCGCGTAGCGCTGGCGTCCCTCGGCTGCGCGCGCAGTTCCCGCTGGGCGGCGAGCCGTTCGGCCTCCGGGGTGGAGGGCCGGCGGATGATCTCCTTCAGCTCGGCGCGGCGCTCGGCGTACCGGGCGACGACCTCCTTGCGCCGCTCGTTCTTCGCGATCTTGCTCTTCTTCGCCATCAGACCCGCACCCCCCGGGCACGGATGCGGGCGACGGCCGCCTCCACGCCGATCGCGTCCACCGTCTTGACCGCCTTCGCGCTCAGCCGCAGCCGGACGTACCGGCCCTCGCCGGGCAGCCAGTAGCGCTTGGTCTGGATGTTGGGGTCGAAACGGCGGGAGGTGCGCCGGTGCGAGTGGGAGATGCGATTGCCGAAGCCCGGCCGGGCCCCGGTGAGCATGCAGTGCGCGGACATGGTGACGTAGCTCTCCTCTGGCAAGTCAGCAAATGGAATTCATTTTCAGTAAGGTAGCAGCATGCCACGCAACGAGCTGCGCCCGGTCATCAGGCTCCGGTCCACCGCCGGGACCGGCTACACCTACGTGACCCGCAAGAACCGCCGCAACGATCCGGACCGTATGACGCTGCGCAAGTACGACCCCGTCGCCGGCCGGCACGTCGACTTCCGAGAGGAGCGCTGAACCTCCGCCATGCGCAAGGGAATCCACCCCGCCTACGGGCCGGTCGTCTTCCGCGACCGCGCCGCCGGCCACGCCTTCCTCACCCGGTCGACCATGACGAGCGACAAGACGGTGGAATGGGAGGACGGCAACACCTATCCGGTCGTGGACGTCGAGATCTCGAACGTCAGCCACCCCTTCTACACCGGTACCGCGCGCGTGCTGGACACCGCCGGACGCGTCGAGCGCTTCGAGCGCCGGTTCGGGAAGCGGGGCGGGGCGTGAGCCTGGCGGTGGCCGTCGTCGGCGGGCTGCACGCCGCCGCCCGCACGGCGGCCGTCGACCGGCTGCTCGCCGACGTGCCCGGGAGCGTAGTCCTGCACCACGACCTCTCCACGGCCCCCGCCGGCCGGGTCGCGCGGACCGTCCGGGACCGCGACGGCATCGTGTCGAGCGGGGAGACGCCCCTGGTCAACGACTGCGCCTGCTGTGCGCTGCGCGAGGACCTGGTACCCGAGCTGCGGCGGCTGGCCGACGCGGCGACCGCCCGGCTGGCGATCGTCGAGCTGTGGGACTCCGTCGAGCCCAAGGCGATGGCCGAGGTGATCGCCTCCGGCGGACTGACCGTCACGTCGGTGATCACCGCCGTGGACCCGGCGCTGGTGCTGCCGTACCTGGGTAACGGCGACGACCTCGCCGAGGCCGGGCTCGCCGCGGCGGCCACCGACCGGCGTACGGTCGCCGACACCTTCGCCCGCCAGCTGGAGTACGCCCCCGTGCTCGCCGTGGCCGACTCCCCGGAGGCCGACGACGAGGACATGGAGCTGCTGACGCAGCTGCATCCGACGGCCCGCCGGGTGCCGATCGGCCCGGCCGCCGGCGAGGAAGACTCCGGGCGAGGGGGCCGGGCCGGCGCGGGCGCCGGGTCCCCGGGCGCGCTCGCCCGGGCCGCCCTCGCCGGCTTCGACGTGGAGGCCGCCGCCGCTGCCCAGCACCCGGCCTGCGCCCTGCTGCCCCAGGAGGCCGACGACCACGGCGTCTCCACCCTGGTCTGGCGCCGCCGCCGGCCCTTCCACCCGGAGCGGCTGTACGCGGCGCTGGAGGATCTGACCTGCGCCGCCGCCCGCAGCCGGGGCCGGTTCTGGCTCGCCGACAAGCCGGACGCGCTGCTGCACTGGGACGCGGCGGGCGGGGCGCTGTGCGTGGAGAGCGCGGGGCCCTGGCTCGCCGGGCTGCCCGACGCGGCCTGGGAGCTCGTCCCGCCGGTGCGCCGCGCCGCCGCCGCGCTGGACTGGCACCCCGAGCACGGCGACCGCTGCAACCACCTGGTGTTCACCTCGCCCGGCCTCGACCGCGAGGGGCTGACCCGGTTGCTGGAGTCCTGCCTGCTCACCGACGCCGAGTACGCCGCCGGGCGGGACGCCTGGCGTCTGCTCCCGCCCGCCTTCGACACCCTGCTGGAGGTCTGATGCCCCGCAAGAGCGACCGCTCCGCCGTCCGCAACCGCCCCAACCCCCTGGACGTGGCCGGGGTCACCTACATCGACTACAAGGACACCGACCTGCTGCGGAAGTTCATCTCCGACCGCGGCAAGATCCGCAGCCGGCGCGTCACCCGGGTCACCGTCCGTCAGCAGCGGCTGCTCGCGCGGGCCGTCAAGAACGCCCGGGAGATGGCGCTGCTGCCGTACGCCGTCCGCTGATCCACTCTCTCCCCCCACAAGGCAGGCGCCGCCCTACGCTCCCCCGCAGGGCGGCGCCTGCCTCTTGCCGCGTCCGGGGGCGGAGGCGGCGGCTCACCCCGCAGGGCTACGCCGACCGGTACCGAATGATCTCCGTCACGTGTCCCGGCGCCCGTTCCCCGCCGCCGTAGGGGCGGAGCGCAGGGTCTACGACAGCGGGCGGAGGCCGTCCCTCCGGTCGGCGGACGCAGTTCCGGCCAGTCCGGTGGGCCGATCGGCTGCCGGACAGTGGAACATGAGGGGTGCGGTACGCGTCTTCCCCCGGGTGTGGGGCGAGGCATGTCCCGCCTGCTCGGGGGCAGGTGCTGGAGCGGCTCCGGTAAAGCACACGCCAAGGCTGTAATCACGGGACCACTGCTCGTGCACGTGCATATGCTCATGCATTTGCACGTGAACAGAGTTATGATCCGGGTCAGTTGACCACAGCACCTATGGCCACACAGCCAGTGCACCACCGGGGAGCGACCTGTGGACCGCGACGTTGACGGCGTGTACGGGGGGTACGACGTGTACAACGGCATGGCTGCCACGCAGCTGGACGGAGTGGCCTGGCAGAAGAGCAGGCACAGCAACTCGCAGGGCTCCTGCGTGGAGTTCGCGCGGCTGCCGGGCGGCGATGTCGCCGTGCGCAACTCGCGCTTCCCGGACGGGCCGGCGCTCGTCTACACGCGCGCGGAGATCGAGGCCATGCTCCTCGGGGTCAAGGACGGCGAGTTCGACCACCTGATCGCGAGCTGACCGCCCGGCACGCGCGCCCGCCCCTGCGCCGGGCACCCGCGGTGTACGCGCGTAGAAGCCGGGCGTACACCCACGCCGTACCGGATCAGCCCGCCGGGTGCATCCGGAACAGCGCCCAGACCACCTTGCCCTGGAGGGTGCCGGCGAGCGGGTGCCAGCCCCAGCTGTCGGCGAAGGAGTCGACGAGGAACAGGCCGCGGCCCGACTCGGCGGCGAAGTCGTCGGAGTCCCCGGGCACCGGGGTCTCGTGGCTGGGGTCGCGCACCGCGCACACCAGCCGCTCGCTCCAGCGCATCAGGTGCAGCCGCACGGACGGGAGCCCGTCGGCGGGGCAGGGGTCCGCCGGCACCGCGTGGCGCAGGGCGTTGGTGACGAGCTCGGAGACGACGAGACACACATCGTCGAAGCGGTCGCCGACGTCCCACCGGCCCAGGGTGTCGCGGGTGAAGCGCCGGGCCTCGCGCACCGCCTCGTAACGGGCGGGGAGGGCGCAGGAGGCGGCATCGGACACGGCCGCGGGATCCAGCGGCGGAAGGCCCTGCCGTAACGGCTTGAGCATGGTCGATCCATTCGTCCCCATGCGAGGCACTCCCGGGTATTCGCGGTCGTTGCGATGCAGCGGTGGCGCGGCACCCATGGTTTCGGATGCGCAGAGCAGATGCAAGGGCAGATGCACGTGCACGCGGCCGAAATAACACAGCCCGTACCGCTTCTTGGCCATTTTTTCCGCCGACTTCGCCCGGGAACCCGCCAGAGGTCCGGACCTCTGGCCCGGTCGGGGCATGGTGGAAACGGCCGAGCTCTTTCCGTTTCCGTAACCGGGCAAGTACTGCTCGGAGTGTTTTAGTGGCAGACTTCGGCCCCTGAGAGACGGTTGGGGAGGCTGGCGAAAGTGAGCGCGGGAGAGCCCGGATCGGTGGTGCGGCGGATGCTGCTCGGCTCGCAACTCAGGCGACTGCGGGAAGCGCGGGGGATCACGCGCGAGGCGGCGGGTTACTCGATCCGCGCCTCCGAGTCGAAGATCAGCCGGATGGAGCTGGGCCGGGTGAGCTTCAAGACCAGAGACGTCGAGGACCTGCTGACGCTCTACGGCATCACCGACGAGTCCGAGCGCGAGTCGCTGCTCTCCCTCGCCCGGGAGGCCAACGTGGCGGGCTGGTGGCACAGTTACACCGACGTCCTGCCCAGCTGGTTCCCCACCTATGTGGGCCTGGAGGGCGCCGCCTCGCTGATCCGGGTCTACGAGGTGCAGTTCGTGCACGGCCTGCTCCAGACCGAGGAGTACGCCCGCGAGGTGGTCCGGCGCGGCATGAAGGGCGCGAGCGCCGCCGACATCGAACGCCGGGTCGCCCTGCGCCTGGAGCGGCAGCGGCACCTGCTCTCCGACAACGCCCCGGAACTGCACATCGTCCTGGACGAGGCCGCCCTGCGCCGCCCCTACGGCGACCGGGACGTGATGCGCGGCCAGTTCCAGCACCTGATCGACATCTCCGAGCGGCCCAACGTGCGGCTCCAGGTCATGCCGTTCAGCTTCGGCGGGCACTCCGGCGAGAGCGGCGCCTTCACCATCCTCAGCTTCCCCGAGTCCGACCTGTCCGACGTGGTCTACCTGGAGCAGCTGACCAGCGCCCTCTACCTGGACAAGCGCGAGGACGTCGCCCAGTACGAGCAGGCGCTGAAGGAACTCCAGCAGGACAGCCCCGGCCCGGACGAGAGCCGGGACCTGCTCCGCGGACTCCTGCAACTCTCCTGACCGACGACGGCTCTCAACTCACGGCGGCCACAAGTACGATGACGTCCTGTCAGACGTGGCGCAGATCTGGTGTCCGCTAGCGATTGAGGGATCACATGTCGTCCTACTTCAGCGACCTGGCCCAGCAGTACATCGACGGCGAGTGGCGCCCGGGCACGGGCTCCTGGGACGTCATCGACTTCAACCCCTACAACGACGAGAAGCTGGCCTCGATCACCGTGGCCACCGTCGAGGAGGTGGACCTGGCCTACCAGGCCGCCGCCCGCGCCCAGAAGAAGTGGGCCGAGACCAACCCCTACACCCGGCGGGCCGTCTTCGAGCGCGCGCTGCGGCTGGTGGAGGACCACGAGCAGGAGATAGCCGACCTGATCACCGCGGAGCTGGGCGGCACGCGCGTGAAGGCCGGCTTCGAACTGCACCTCGCCAAGGAGTTCCTGCGCGAGTCGATCCACCTCGCGCTGCGCCCCGAGGGCAAGATCCTGCCCTCCCCGGGCGACGGCAAGGAGAACCGCGTCTACCGCGTGCCGGTCGGTGTCGTCGGTGTGATCAGCCCGTTCAACTTCCCCTTCCTGCTGTCGCTGAAGTCGGTCGCCCCGGCGCTCGCGCTCGGCAACGGCGTGGTGCTCAAGCCGCACCAGAACACCCCGATCGCCGGCGGCACCCTGATCGCGAAGATCTTCGAGGACGCCGGACTGCCCGGCGGCCTGCTGAACGTCCTGGTCACCGACATCGCCGAGATCGGCGACGCGTTCCTCGAGCACCCCGTGCCGAAGGTGATCTCCTTCACCGGTTCCGACAAGGTCGGCCGGCACGTCGCCACTGTCTGCGCCAGGCACTTCAAGCGCTCGGTTCTCGAACTCGGCGGCAACAGCGCGCTGGTGGTGCTGGACGACGCCGACGTCGACTACGCGGTGGACGCGGCGGTCTTCAGCCGGTTCGTGCACCAGGGCCAGGTGTGCATGGCGGCCAACCGGGTCCTGGTGGACCGTTCCGTGCACGAGGAGTTCACCGAGAAGTTCGTCGCCAAGGTCAGGAGCCTCAAGGTCGGCGACCCGAGCGACCCGCAGACCGTGATCGGCCCCGTGATCAACTCCGCGCAGGCCGGCGCGATCTCCGGCACCGTCGAGCAGGCGCTGGCCGAGGGCGCCACCGCCCTGGTGCACGGCACCACGACCAACAACCTGGTCGAGCCGAGCGTGCTGACCGGCATCCCGGCCGACTCCCCGCTGCTCCAGCAGGAGATCTTCGGCCCGGTCGTCTTCCTCATCCCGTTCGACGGCGAGGAGGACGCGGTGCGGATCGTCAACGGCACCCCGTACGGCCTGAGCGGCGCCGTCCACACCGGGAACATCGAGCGCGGTGTGGCCTTCGCCAAGCGGATCGACACCGGCATGTTCCACGTGAACGACGGCACCGTCCACGACGAGCCGATCGTGCCCTTCGGCGGGGAGAAGCACTCCGGCCTCGGCCGCCTCAACGGCGAGACCACGATGGAGGCGTTCACCACCGTCAAGTGGATCTCGATCCAGCACGGCCGCAGCGGATTCCCGTTCTGAGCCGTGTCACCTGTCCCGCCCGGGGCCATTGCGGTCAGGATCCGACCGCATTGGCCCCTAGCGTCTTTCCGGCCGGGGAAACCGCCCCGGTGAACGGCCAGACGAGAGGCGGCGGGCCATGGTCATGCACGTGCCGGCGGAGGACAAGGGCGACGAGCGGGGAGCGCTGCTCGCGTTCATCGAGGAGCAGCGCGGCGGTATCCGCAGGGCGCTGCTCGGGCTGACCGAGGAACAGGCCCGTACCCGCCCGAGCGCCAGTGAGCTGTCCCTGGGCGGCCTGCTCAAGCATGTCGCCGAGGTGGAGCAGGGCTGGGTCGCCCGGGCGAGGCGGGAGCCGCCGGCGGTACGGCGCGACGCGTCGAACTGGCACGAGACGTTCCAGCTGACCGGCGACGAGACGGTGGCCGGGCAGCTGGCGTACTGGGAGCGGGTGGCCGCCGCGACGGAAGAGCTGATCCGCTCCGCGCCCAGCCTGGACGACACCTTCCCGCTGCCGCCCGACCCGTGGTTCCCGCCCGAGGGCCGCGTCTCGCTGCGCTGGCTGTGCCTGCACCTGATCCGCGAGACGGCCCGGCACGCCGGCCACGCCGACATCATCCGCGAGTCGCTGGACGGGAAGACCGCGTTCGAGCTGGTGGCCCGGGCACAGGGCGATTCCTCCGGCCGCCCCGGGTCCTAACCTGGACCCCATGTCAGCGATCCGTCTCCTCGTGCTGGGCGCGGTCCGCCAGCACGGCCGGGCCCACGGCTACCAGGTGCGCAACGACCTGGAGTACTGGGGCGCGCACGAGTGGTCCAACGCCAAGCCCGGCTCGGTCTACCACGCCCTGAAGCAGATGGCCCGGCAGGGACTGCTGCACGCGCACGAGACCGCGCCGTCCACGGCGGGCGGGCCGCCGCGCACCGAGTACGAGATCACCGACCGCGGCGAGGAGGAGTTCTTCCGGCTGCTGCGCGAGTCCCTGGTCTCCTACGACCAGAAGACCGACGTCCGGTCGGCGGCCATCGGCTTCCTGGTCGAGCTGCCCCGGGCCGAGGCGCTGGAACTGCTGCGGGAGCGGATCCGCCGGATCGGGCGGTGGCGGGATGCCGTCACCGGGGAGTACCTCCCCGAGGGCGGCCCGCAGCAGCTCGGTCACATCGGCGAGATCATGCGGATGTGGATCCACACGGCCGACTCCGACGCGGCCTGGACCCGGGGCCTGATCGACCGCCTGGAGGCGGGCGCGTACACCTTCGCGGGGGAGGGCGAGCCGTTCGTCGGCGTCCTCACCGAGGGCCGGGAGAACCCGTACGCGACGGGGGAGCGGCACCCGGAGGACGACCGCTGAGCCGCCTTCGGCCCGGGCCCGGCGCAACCGGCTTGCACCTCACGCGACGTGAGGCCGCAGGGTGGACCGCGTACCGACCGAAGGAGCGGAAGAAGTGAGCCACCCCGTGGGACAGGACCGGTCACCGGGCCGGGTCTACTCCGTGGGACAGGTCGCCGGGTTCGCCGGGGTCACGGTGCGCACCCTGCACCACTACGACGAGATCGGACTGCTCGTGCCCGGCGGGCGTACCCACGCCGGGCACCGGCGCTACACCGACGCCGATCTCGACCGGCTCCAGCAGATCCTGTTCTACCGGGAGCTCGGCTTCCCGCTCGACGAGGTCGCGGCCCTGCTCGACGACCCGGACACGGACCCGCGCGCGCACCTGCGCCGCCAGCACGACCTGCTGACCGCCCGGATCGAGAAGCTCCAGAAGATGGCCGCGGCCGTGGAGCACGCCATGGAGGCACGCACGATGGGCGTCAACCTGACACCGCAGGAGAAGTTCGAGGTCTTCGGCGACTTCGACCCGGACGAGCACGCGGACGAGGTGGAGCGGCGCTGGGGCCACACCGAGGCCTACCGGCAGTCGCGGCTCCGGACCGCCGCCTACACCAAGGAGGACTGGCAGCGGCTCAACGCCGAGCTGGACGCGATCCACGGCCGGATGGCCGGCCTGCTCGCCGAGGGCGCGCCCGCGGACTCGGAGGCGGCCATGGAGGCCGCGGAGGAGCACCGCCGGTTCATCACGGGCGCGTACTACGACTGCGGGCACGAGCTGCACGCATGCCTCGGCGAGATGTACGTCACCGACGAGCGGTTCACCGCCACGTACGAGGCCATTCGTCCCGGTCTGGCCCGCTATATGCGGGACGCCATCGTGGCGAACACCGTCCGGCACACCGCGTCCTGAGGGTTCCCGGCCTGGGAGCGCACGGGGTTCGCTCCCGGGCCGGAACCTCACGAGTCCCCTGAGTCACAGCTTTCTCCGGGGCCTCGCACAGGGCATCCTGGAGCCACTGGTGGAACCTGGGGCTGTCACATCGCGTTGATAGCTTTGTGCGGCCGCACTTGGACGCCGTAGCCGCCCTCACCCCTTCAGGAGCCCGGACCCGTGATGACACTCGCCCTAGGCCCGAGCTGGCTCGATCCCAACTACCTGCTCGACACCTACAGCATCTGGGGCCTGCTGCTCATCGTCTTCGCCGAGTCCGGCCTGCTCATCGGCTTCTTCCTGCCGGGTGACTCGCTGCTGTTCACCTGCGGCCTGCTGATCACCTCGAACCAGCTGGACTTCCCGCTGTGGGGGGCGATCGCCCTGATCTGCCTCGCCGCCGTCCTGGGCGACCAGGCGGGCTACATGTTCGGCAAGAAGGTCGGCCCGTCCCTGTTCAACCGCCCGGACTCCCGTCTGTTCAAGCAGGAGAACGTCACCAAGGCGCACGAGTTCTTCGAGAAGTACGGCCCGAAGTCCCTGGTGCTGGCCCGCTTCGTGCCGATCGTGCGCACGTTCACGCCGATCATCGCGGGCGTCAGCGGCATGAAGTACCGCTCCTTCCTGATCTTCAACATCCTCGGCGGCGTCCTGTGGGGGGCCGGCGTCACCCTGCTCGGCTCCTGGCTCGGCAACATCGAGTTCGTCAAGACCAACATCGAGGCGATCCTCATCCTGATCGTCCTCGTCTCGGTGGTCCCGATCGCGATCGAGTTCCTGCGCGCCCGCGGCAAGGAGAAGAAGGCCGCCCAGGCCCGGCCGCAGCCCCAGCCGGTGCCGGCGCAGCAGCCCGCCTACCAGCAGCCCGGGCCCGAGTACCGGCAGCAGCCCCCGGTGATGGACGACGCCACGACCCGCCTGCGGCGCGTCGAGCCGGAGCAGCCGCAGTACGACGAGCGGCACTACGAGCAGCAGCGGTACGAGGAGCCCCGGTACCAGCAGCCGCAGCAGCAGGACTGGAACCACCAGCAGCAGGGCTACGGCCAGTACTACGACGGGCAGCAGCAGTACCAGCAGCCCTACGACGGCCGGCAGCACCCGCAGCAGCAGAACTGGAACCAGCAGCAGGGCTACGACCAGCAGCAGGGCTACGACCAGCAGCAGTACGACGAGAACGGCTACCCGTACGACCAGCGCGGCCAGTAGGCCCCGGGCCCCGGGCCGTACGGCGCTCAGAATCCCCTGGTCCGCTTGGCCGCCCGGCGCTTCCCGGCGGAGCCGATCCGCAGGAACATCCGGGAGATCTCCGACCCCAGGTTGACCCCGATGGCGATGGCCATGGCCAGCGACACGGCCTTGGCCAGCGACACCAGCCCCTTGTCCACGTCGTTCTGGGCTATGGACAGCAGCCCGAAGTAGGTCGCGGAACCCGGCAGCAGCGGCCCGATCGCCGCCGTCGTGTACGGCAGCGCGGAGGCGAACCGGTAGCGGGCCAGCAGCTGTCCGAACAGCCCCACCAGGCCCGCCGCGACCGCCGTGGAGGCCACCGGTGAGATGTCGCCGGCGTAGTGCATCGCGCCGTACACCGACCAGGCGACGCCTCCGTTCAGGGTGACCCAGAGCACGGTGGAACGTTCCTGCTGGAGCAGGATGGCGAAGGTCAGGGACAGCAGCATCGAGGCCGCGATCTGGATCAGCGGCTCCTCCGAGACGCTCAGCGCGGCCTCCGGATCCAGCTTGCCGCCGATCTTCACGCCGAAGTACAGGACGGTCAGCACCCCGGCGACGATGCCGACGAAGAAGTACATGACCTCCAGCAGCCGCGCGGAGGCGGTGATGTAGAAGCCCGTCAGCCCGTCCTGCACCCCCGCGACCAGGGCCCGCCCCGGCAGCAGCGCGAACAGCCCACCGGTGATGACCGCCGAGCCCTGCACGTCCACATGGGCCAGGTTCAGTGCCACCCCGATCGCCGCGGGCGGCATCGCGGCCACCGTGAACTGGTAGAACTCCGGCAGCCCGCGACCCGCGCACAGCCACGCCAGCCGGTCGCCGAGCATGGCGCCGAGGGCCGCCGCGACGAACACGATCGGGTCGCCCCTGCCCGCCACCAGCAGGGAGGCCGCACCGGCCAGCAGTCCGCCGGACAGGGTCAGCGCCCAGCCGGGGTAGGGGTGCCGGTTGCGGCGGATCTCCGCCAGGCGCCGGTAGGCCTCCTCCAGGGAGACCTCGGTCTCCGGGTCGCTGAGGTCGTCCACCAGATGGAAGACGGCCGCCAGCCGGGTGTAGTCGGTGCCCCGCCGCCGTACCGTCCTGGACGCCGTCACCGGGTCCTCCACCAGGGACGGCTGGTGCGAGATCGACAGCAGGGTGAAGGTGACGTTCGGCTCGCAGCGGTCCAGGCCGTAGGACCGGCACACCGCGAACATCGCGGCCTCCACGTCCTCCGCGCCCTCCCCGCCGGCCAGCAGCAGCTCGCCGATACGCAGGGTGAGGTCCAGCACGCGCGGGACGGCCGGGCCGCCCTCCTCCTCGCGCTGCACCGGCTCCGGCGCCGGCCGCTCGGTCACCGGCATGCGCAGCATCGTGCGCATCCGGTCCTGCCAGGGCGCGTCCTTGATCAGGCTGACCAGCGGCACCCCGGTCGCCGGCGTGAACGCGGTCGGCGCTTCCTTCGCGCTGTAGGCGCTCGGCGGCGTGAACGCCGAGCCCTCCGGCTCGGCACCGGCCGGCTGGGGCGTCTGCAGCCCCTGCGGCACCGCGAACTCGGAGGTCGTCTCGCTCTCCCCGCCGCCCTTGGGGACGTCGAGGCCCTGGGGAATGGCGAACTCGGAGGTGATCTCCGGGTCGTACCGAGCCTCGTCCGACCGGGGCTTGCGGTCCTCCGCCTCCGTCACTTCGCACCGCTCCCTGCACGACACCTTGCGTAGCACTCAGTATGCGCACACGTACCCCGGCCGGCCGGATGAGTGCGCACACGCGAACGGGCCGCACGCCGGAGCGTGCGGCCCGTCCACGGCGGGCGGGGGTCAGTGACCGCCCTGCTCCTTGAAGCGCTTGTACGACCGCTCGATCTCCGCCTCGGCGTCCGTACGGCCCACCCAGTTGGCCCCCTCGACCGACTTGCCGGGCTCCAGGTCCTTGTACACCTCGAAGAAGTGCTGGATCTCCAGGCGGTCGAACTCCGACACGTGGTGGATGTCACGCAGGTGCTCCACACGCGGGTCGGTGGCCGGAACGCACAGCAGCTTGTCGTCGCCGCCCGCCTCGTCCGTCATCCGGAACATGCCGATCGCACGGCAGCGGATCAGGCAGCCCGGGAAGGTCGGCTCGTCCAGGATGACCAGCGCGTCCAGCGGGTCGCCGTCCTCGCCGAGGGTGTTCTCGACAAAGCCGTAGTCGGTCGGGTAGGCGGTCGAGGTGAAGAGGCGACGGTCCAGGCGGATCCGGCCGGTCTCGTGGTCCACCTCGTACTTGTTCCGCGAACCCTTCGGGATCTCGATCGTGACGTCGAACTCCACCGGTGGCTCCTCCATGATCAGCACATAGTTCTGGTGGTTAAGTGTCCCTCACGCAGGTGTGTGATCGCGAAAGGGGCTGGTGGTCGTGCCAGAGCTGGGGCCTTGGCGAGCCGCGAGACCGCGGGTGGCGCGGCTCGCGAACGCCGTCCGACCGTGTCTGTCGCGCGCCGTGGCGGCCGTACGGCCGAAGCTCGCACAGCTGCCGAAGGCCGTGTGGAACGGTCCTGCGCACCTCCCCCGTCTCCCCCGTCCGCGTACCGTCCGGACCTGGCAGTACACCGCGGGCGCCGCCACCGCCGGCCTGGCGCTGGCCGCCGGTGTGGTGACCGCGGCCGGACCCTGGGACGCCTCGGGTCAGCGTACGGCCGAGCGGGACCGCGCCGCCGCCCTCGAACGGTCAGGTGGCGCAGATCACCATCGCGCCGGTACGGCCGCGGGGGCGCCCCGGCCCGCGCCGAGCGCCGCCCCCGTCCTGACGGGCCTGGGCGGCGCCACGGGCGCCGTGGGCACCAAGCGGTCCGCGCCGGACGCGCAGGCCGTCTCGGACGCCCTGGAGCCCCTCCTGGACACCCCGGCGCTCGGCGGCGGCCACACGGCGGCCGTCGTCGACGTCACGACCGGTGAACGCCTGTACGACGCCGACGCCGGCAAGGCCCTCGTCCCCGCCTCCACCACCAAGATCGCCACCGCCGTCGCCGCCCTGTCCGCCCTCGGCCCGGACCACCGCCTCACCACCCGCACCGCCCTGGAACCCGACACCCGGGAACTCGTCCTGGTCGGCGGCGGCGACCCCACCCTCACCGCGCGCGCCCGCGGCGGCGGCTGGGCGAGCCTGCGGACACTGGCCGCGGACACCGCGAAGGCCCTGCGCGAACGCGGCATCCACAAGATCACCCTGTCCTACGACACCACCCTGTTCACCGGCCCCGCCCTGCACCCCATCGGCGTCAACGACAACCTCGCCCCGGTCAGCGCCCTGACCGCCGACGAGGGCCGCACCGACGGCTCCAGCAGCGGCCCGGTGATCCGGGTGGGCGACCCCGCGGCGGACGCGGCGCTCCGGTTCGCGGGCTTCCTGAAGGACGCCGGCATCACGACCACGCCCCCCGGCCCGTCCAAGGCCAGCACGCGCGCGCAGACCCTCGCCCGGGTCTCCTCGCCCCCGCTGTCCGCCCTGGTCGAGCGCATGCTGACCAACAGCGACAACGACATCGCCGAGGCCCTGGCCCGGCACACGGCCCTGGCCGGCGGACGTCCGGCGAGCTTCGCAGGCGGCGCCGAGGCCATCGCCACACAGCTGCGGGGGCTGGGCCTGCCGATGGCGGGCGCCGTCTTCCGCGACGGCAGCGGCCTGGACCGCGCCGACCGGCTCACCGCCGACCTCCTGACCGGCCTGCTCGTCCGGGCGGCCGATCCGGACCGTCCCGGCCTGCGCCCGGTCCTCACCGGCCTGCCCGTGGCCGGCTTCACCGGCACCCTGAGCAATCGTTACGCCGACGGCGCCTCCGGCGTCGTACGCGCCAAGACCGGCACCCTGACCGGCGTGAACGCCCTCGCGGGCACGGTCGTGGACGACACCGGCCACCTCCTGGCCTTCGCCTTCCTGGCCTCCGGCACCACGGACCCGGCTCAGGCCCAGGAGACCCTGGACAAGGCGGCGACGGCCCTGGCGAACTGACCGCCGCCGGCGTCCACGGCCTGCCCCAAGCGGGAACGCTCACGTACGGTTGACAGCATGACTGGCTTCGGTGGCACCGCATCTCCCGGGATGGTCGACTGGAACCTCGCCGTGGCGACCGCGACACGGCTCGTACGGCCCGGCCCCGACGTCAGCCGCGACGAGGCCAGGGCCGTCGTCGCCGAGCTGCGCCGGCACGCGAAGGCCTCGGAGGAACACGTCCGGGGCTTCACGCGGATGGGCACGGAGGAGACCCACGACACCCCCGTCCTCGTCGTGGACCGCCCCGGCTGGGTCCGCGCCAACGTCGCGGGCTTCCGGGAGATCCTCAAACCGCTGCTGGAGAAGATGCAGGAACGGCGCGGCGGCGGCCCGGGCGGCGCGGTCCTGGGCGCCGTCGGCGGCAAGGTCACCGGCGTCGAGCTGGGCATGCTCCTGTCGTTCCTGTCCTCCCGCGTCCTCGGCCAGTACGAGACCTTCGCCCCGGCCGGCCGCGATCTGCCGGCCGGCGGAAACGGCGGCGGCCGGCTGCTGCTGGTGGCACCCAACATCGTCCACGTGGAGCGCGAACTCGACGTCGAGCCGCACGACTTCCGCCTGTGGGTGTGCCTGCACGAGGAGACCCACCGCACCCAGTTCACCGCCGTGCCCTGGCTGCGCGACCACCTGGAGGGCGAGATCCAGTCGTTCCTCGCGGAGACCGACGTCGACCCGATGACCTTCCTGGAGCGCATCCGGGACGCGGCCCAGTCCCTGGCCGGCGGCCGTCCCGAGGGCGAGGAGGAGGACGGCGGGCGCTCCTTCGTGGAACTGGTGCAGACCCCGGCCCAGCGGGAGGTCCTCGGCCGGCTCACCGCAGTGATGTCCCTGCTGGAGGGCCACGCCGACTACGTCATGGACGGCGTCGGCCCCAGCGTCGTGCCGTCCGTCGCCGAGATCCGCGAGAAGTTCCAGCAGCGCCGCGCCAAGGGTGCCTCCCGCCTGGACGCGGCCCTGCGCAAGCTGCTGGGTCTGGATGCCAAACTGAGGCAGTACCGCGACGGCGAACGGTTCGTGCGAGCCGTCGTGGAGCAGGTCGGCACCGACGGCTTCAACCGCGTGTGGACCTCGCCCAACACCCTTCCCACCAAGGCGGAGATCGCCAAACCGGCGGACTGGGTCGCGCGGGTGCACGGCAGGGCCGAGGGGTGAACGGCAGGGCGGAGTCGTGAAGAGAATCCGGCCGACGGCAGGCGAACGCCCCTCCAATCACCCGTCCGAGGGACCGTATGCCATGCGTAGGCGTGCGATGCTCGGGGAACGCCCCGGTTCTGTCACCATTTACACACTCTGAGTGACCGACCCGGGAACACCCCCCGGAAAACTTCATGAAGGGAACCGGACATGGGTCCCCATCCTGCGGTCGCGGCGATACGCCTGGCGGTCCGCCGCGTCCTTCACGACATCCTGAACGACCAGACTTCCCGCGCGTCCGCGGGCCGGACGGCCGAGCGGCTCCCCTCCCCGCTCGTCCTCGTCGCGTGCTCCGGCGGCGCCGACTCCATGGCCCTCGCCTCCGCCCTCGCCTTCGAGGCCCCCAAGCTCGGCGTCCGCGCCGGCGGGGTCACCGTCGACCACGGCCTCCAGGCCGGCTCCGACCTCCGCGCCGAGGAGGTCGTCCTGCGCCTGCGCGAGCTGGGCCTGGACCCGGTGGAGTCCGTCGCGGTGACCGTCGGCCGCGAGGGCGGCCCCGAGGCCGCCGCCCGGGACGCCCGCTACGCCGCCCTGGACGCCGCCGCCGAACGCCACGGCGCCGCCGCGATCCTGCTCGGCCACACCCGCGACGACCAGGCCGAAACCGTCCTGCTGGGGCTCGCCCGCGGCTCCGGCATCCGCTCCCTCTCCGGCATGGCCGCGGTCTCGGGGGCCGGCGGCCGTTACCGGCGGCCCTTCCTGCACCTGGACCGGCAGACCGCCCGCAAGGCCTGCATGGTCCAGTCCCTGCCGGTCTGGGACGACCCGCACAACACCGACCCGGCCTACACCCGCTCCCGGCTGCGGCACGAGGGGCTGCCCGCCCTGGAGAAGGCCCTCGGCAAGGGCGTGGTGGAGGCGCTGGCCCGTACCGCCCAGCTCTCCCGCGACGACGCCGACGCCCTGGACACCTGGGCCAGGCAGGCCGAGGCCTCCGTACGGGACGCGGCCGGCCTGCTGGAGTGCGCCAAGCTGTACGCCCTGCCGCCCGCCGTACGCCGCCGGATCCTGCGCCGCGCGGCCATCGAGGCGGGAGCCCCGGCCGGTGCGCTGTTCGCCCGCCACATCGAGGAAGTCGACCGCCTGATCACCGGCTGGCGCGGCCAGGGAGCCATCAATCTCCCGGGCAGGGTCGTCGCCCAGCGGCAGGGTGGCAGACTGGTGATTCGGCAAGGCTGACGACCGGCCCCCGCGGAGTGCCCACACCCGGTGCCCTCCGGCGGGCCGGGCGGCCCCCGGGGCCGTACACGCGGCCGCAGCCGGTGGCCGCACACGCGGCCGTAAGTGCGGGACGACCGAAAGTGATGCGGGTGGACGCGAAAGACATGGGTGCCGACCTCCAGCGGGTGCTCATCACCAAGGAAGAGATCGACGCGAAGCTGGCCGAGCTGGCCGCGAAGATCGACGCGGAGTACACGGGCAAGGACCTGCTCATCGTCGGTGTCCTCAAGGGCGCGGTGATGGTCATGGCGGACCTCGCCCGGGCGCTGTCCACCCCCGTCACCATGGACTGGATGGCCGTGTCCTCCTATGGCGCGGGCACCCAGTCCTCCGGTGTGGTCCGCATCCTCAAGGACCTCGACACCGACATCAAGGGCCGGCACGTCCTGATCGTCGAGGACATCATCGACTCCGGCCTGACCCTGTCCTGGCTGATCAACAACCTCGGCTCCCGCGAGCCCGCCTCCCTGAAGGTGTGCACGCTGCTGCGCAAGCCGGACGCCGCCAAGGTCGCCATCGACGTGGAGTGGGTCGGCTTCGACATCCCGAACGAGTTCGTCGTCGGCTACGGCCTCGACTACGCCGAGAAGTACCGCAACCTGCCGTTCGTCGGTACGCTCGCGCCTCACGTCTACGGCGGCTGAGCCAGTCGGCCCAAGCCCTGTAGGACGATCGGGAACCCCAGCGGGTTCCGCGCCGTTGAAGCAAGCGGGGACGGGTTTTCCCAGCCGTCGAATCCGCTCCGTGCGGCTTCGGGCAACAATGCTGGGGTACCGTCAGAAGAACTGTCTTATCAAACTCACTATGGCAGGAGGGACGGGGCGGCACCGCTCCGTATGGATGGACGTGAAGCGATACTTCCGTGGGCCGGTCATGTGGATCGTGCTGGCCGTCCTTGCCGTGGTCGTGTTGATGCAGGTCGTCGGCTCGTCCGGCGGCTACAAGACGGTGGACACCGGCCAGGTCGTGGCGGCGATCAACGCGAACAAGGTCGAGTCGGCCAAGCTCACCACCGGTGACGAGCAGAGCATCAAGGTCACGCTCAAGGACGGCTACAAGGTCGAGGGCAGCTCGAAGATCCAGGCGAGCTACATCGGCGACCAGGGTGTGCAGCTCGCCGGGACGCTGCAGAACAAGTACCAGGAAAAGCAGATCACGGACGGCTACACGGTCTCGCCGTCCAAGCAGAACCCGTTCGTCGGCGTCCTGCTCTCCCTGCTCCCCTTCGTCCTGATCGTGGTCGTCTTCCTGTTCCTGATGAATCAGATGCAGGGCGGCGGCTCCCGGGTCATGAACTTCGGCAAGTCCAAGGCGAAGCTCATCACCAAGGACACCCCGAAGACGACCTTCTCCGACGTCGCCGGCTGTGACGAGGCCGTCGAGGAGCTCCAGGAGATCAAGGAGTTCCTCCAGGAGCCGGCCAAGTTCCAGGCCGTCGGCGCCAAGATCCCCAAGGGCGTGCTGCTCTACGGCCGCCCGGGTACCGGCAAGACCCTGCTCGCGCGGGCCGTCGCGGGCGAGGCGGGCGTCCCGTTCTACTCGATCTCCGGTTCCGACTTCGTCGAGATGTTCGTCGGTGTCGGTGCCTCCCGTGTGCGTGACCTGTTCGAGCAGGCCAAGGCGAACGCCCCGGCGATCGTCTTCGTGGACGAGATCGACGCGGTCGGCCGCCACCGCGGCGCCGGCCTCGGCGGCGGTCACGACGAGCGCGAGCAGACCCTGAACCAGCTGCTGGTCGAGATGGACGGCTTCGACGTCAAGGGCGGCGTGATCCTGATCGCCGCCACCAACCGGCCGGACATCCTCGACCCGGCGCTGCTGCGCCCGGGCCGCTTCGACCGGCAGATCGCGGTCGACCCGCCGGACCTCCAGGGCCGTCTGGAGATCCTCAAGGTCCACCAGAAGGGCAAGCCGGTCGCGCCCGATGTCGACCTGTCCGCCGTGGCCCGCCGTACTCCGGGCATGACCGGCGCCGACCTCGCCAACGTGCTGAACGAGGCCGCGCTGCTCACCGCCCGCGGCGACCAGAAGCTGATCGACAACAAGGCGCTGGACGAGGCGATCGACCGCGTGGTGGCGGGCCCGCAGAAGCGGACCCGGATCATGTCGGACAAGGAGAAGAAGATCACCGCGTACCACGAGGGCGGTCACGCCCTGGTCGCGGCGGCCTCGCCGAACTCCGACCCGGTCCACAAGATCACGATCCTGTCCCGTGGCCGTGCCCTCGGTTACACGATGGTCCTGCCGGACGAGGACAAGTACTCGACCACCCGCAACGAGATGCTCGACCAGCTCGCCTACATGCTGGGCGGCCGGGCGGCCGAGGAACTGGTCTTCCACGACCCGACCACCGGTGCCGCGAACGACATCGAGAAGGCCACCAACCTGGCCCGCGCGATGGTCACCCAGTACGGCATGACCGAGCGTCTCGGCGCGATCAAGTTCGGCGGCGACAACAGCGAGCCGTTCCTCGGCCGTGAGATGGCCCACCAGCGGGACTACTCGGAAGAGGTCGCCGCGCTGGTCGACGAAGAGGTCAAGAAGCTCATCGAGACCGCGCACAACGAGGCCTGGGAAATCCTGGTCGAGAACCGCGACGTGCTCGACAACCTCGTTCTCCAGCTGCTGGAGAAGGAGACCCTGGGCAAGGAGGAGATCGCCGAGATCTTCGCCCCGATCGTCAAGCGCCCGCCGCGGCCCGCCTGGACCGGTTCCTCGCGCCGCACCCCGTCCACCCGCCCGCCGGTGCTCTCCCCGAAGGAGCTGGCACTGACCAACGGAGCGAACGGCGCGACAGCGTCGATCAGCACCGCCAAGTCGACGGCGACGGAGTCCGCCCCGGTGACGGAGCAGTCCCCGGAGGACCGCCCCGAGAGCTGACCGCCCCGCGGACACCACGGGCCGGAATGAATGCCGCGCCCCCCAGGTTCTAGCCTGGGGGCGCGGCATTTCGCATGTCCGCAGTTTCGGAACGCGAGACACACGCGCGTCATGGCGCGGGAACGAGGAACCAGATGACCGACCCGGTGACGCTGGACGGCGAGGGCCGCATCGGCGAATTCGACGAGAAGCGCGCCGAGAACGCCGTACGCGAGCTGCTGATCGCGGTCGGGGAGGACCCGGACCGCGAGGGGCTGCGGGAGACACCGGCCCGGGTCGCGCGCGCCTACCGGGAGATCTTCGCCGGCCTGTGGCAGCAGCCGGAGGACGTCCTGACGACGACGTTCGACCTCGGGCACGACGAGATGGTCCTGGTGAAGGACATCGAGGTGTACTCGACCTGCGAGCACCACCTGGTGCCGTTCCGGGGCATCGCCCACGTCGGCTACATCCCGTCCGAGACCGGCAAGATCACCGGGCTGTCCAAGCTCGCCCGTCTCGTCGACGTCTACGCCCGCCGGCCGCAGGTGCAGGAGCGCCTCACCACGCAGATCGCGGACTCCCTGATGGAGATCCTGGAGCCGCGGGGCGTCATCGTCGTCGTCGAGTGCGAGCACATGTGCATGTCGATGCGCGGTATCCGCAAGCCGGGCGCGAAGACCATAACGTCCGCCGTGCGCGGTCAGCTGCGCGATGTCGCCACGCGCAACGAGGCCATGAGCCTGATCATGGCGCGCTGACCCGGCCGCCGGGCGGGGCCGGCGGTCAGGCCGCCGGCTGCGCCCCCGGCGGGTTCTGGTCGTCGTCCTCGGGGAGCCTGCACACCCGCTCCAGGAACAGGGCGGCCGCTATCACGCCGAAGCCGGCCAGGGCCGAGAATCCGGCGTAGATCGCCTGGTCGCGGCGGGCCGGGAAGTCCAGCAGCTCCAGCAGGAAGACGCCCGTGCCGCCGTACATGCCGGCGACGAGGGCCGCGACCAGGGCGCTGGCCTGGCCGAAGACGACCGCCCGGGCGGCCATCAGCGGGTCGACGCCCTTGGCGCCCGGCCGGCGCTCGCGCTGGGCCTTCAGCCGGGCGCGCAGCGAGAGCGCCGTAGAGAGCAGCACCACCGCGATCAGCGCGAGGACCACGGGGGCGGCCAGGGGGACGCTCGGGAGGGTCCCGATCGAGTTCCAGAGGCGGGCGCCCGCCCAGGACAGGACGCCGGCCACGACGAACACGCCCGCCAGCACCCTGATGCGCAGCTCTCTCACGGTGTCCCTTCAGTTGTTTCCCCCGGGCCGTCCCGGACGGTGGTCGTCTTGGTCGCGACCCGTCTCGACCTTAACGACTACTCGGGCAGCCGGAGTTCCAGATCCTGCCGGTGCGCCACACCCTTACGGGTGATCGTGGACAGCAGTTCGGCGACCGCGCCGCGGCCGGGGAGTTCGGCCCCGGGGTCCACGTCGTGCCAGGGCGCCAGCACGAAGGCGCGCTCGTGGGCGCGGGGGTGGGGCAGGGTGAGCTGCGGGTCGTCGGAGGTGACATCGGCGTAGGCGACGATGTCGACGTCGAGCGTGCGCGGGCCCCAGCGCTCGTCCCGCACGCGGTGGAAGGCCTCTTCGACGGCGTGCGCCCGCTCCAGCAGGGAGGCGGGGGGCAGCGTCGTCTTCAGGACCACGACCGCGTTGAAGTACGACGGCTGGCTGCCGGGCTCGACGCCCCACGGCTCCGTCTCGTACACCGGCGAGACGGCCTTGACCCGGACGCCCGGGGTGTCCTCCAGGGCGTCCACGGCGCCCTGGAGGGTCTCCAGGCGGTTGCCGAGGTTGGAGCCGAGGGAGATCACGGCCCACTGGGGGTTGTGCAGGGTCGTGTCGGCGGCGTCCACCTTCTCGACGACCGCGGCGGGTACCGGCTGGACGGTCGGGTCGCTGTGACCCTGGCGGAAAGGTCGGGTCATACTCGGCTCCGGGTGATGGTGACGGTCACGTCGTCGAAGGGGACGGTGATCGGCGCGTCCGGTTTGTGGACGCACACCTCGACCTCCTCGACCCCTTCGTGCTTCAGGCAGGTCCGGGCGATCCGCTCGGCGAGGGTCTCGATGAGGTCCACCGGATCGCCCTCGACCACGGCCACGACCTCCTCGGCCACGATGCCGTAGTGCACGGTCTTCGCCAGGTCGTCGTCGGCCGCGGCCGGCCGGGTGTCCAGGCCGAGGACGAGGTCCACGATGAAGGTCTGGCCCTCCTCGCGCTCCTTGGGGAACACCCCGTGGTGCCCACGGGCCTTGAGGCCGCGCAGCGCGACACGATCCACGCGAATCACTCCTGCAATCGTCGGGAAGGACCGGCCCGTGCCGCGTGCGGGCGGCACACCGGTCTCAGACGAATCTACCCGCGGGCACCGACAGAGCCCGGCCGCGGGGGCGGTGGCCCTGGCCGGAACCCGGAGGGTTCACCGGGGGTTTCCCCTGGGGAACCCGGCACTGTACGGGCTGGTAGCCGCTTCTACCCGGGGGTAGGTGATTCCAACCACGTGCCGGTTTCCACCGGTCGGTCCACGGTCGGTCCACGGTCGGTCCACCGGTCGGTCCGCCGTCGTGTGCGGCGGACAGCCGGTCAGGCGAGGGGGCCGTCGTCCGGGTCCACGCCGTTCCCACCGGAGTCGTCGTCCTCGGCGCTCTCGGCCAGGACGGGGGAGGCGTGGTGCGACCACAGCTTCCAGCCCGAGGGGGTGCGCCGGAACACGTTCGTGGCGACGACGAGCTGGCCGACCAGCGGTCCCAGCTCCGCGCCCTCCTCCGGGGCGGGCCCGCCGCTGAGGATGTTCTCCGTGCAGGTCACCAGCGCGGTGTCGCCGGTCACGGAGACGTGCACATCGGTGAGGAAGAACTGGATGTAGTCGGTGTTCGCCATGATCAGGGCGTACGACCTGAGGACCTCGCCGCGGCCGGTCAGCACCGGCCAGCCGGGGTGTACACAGGAGATCACCCCGCTGTCCGCCGGGTCGTGGTACGTCTCGTCCACGCCCAGGTCCGCGGGCGTCAGCCAGAGCGCCGAGACCTCTTCGAAGTCGCCGCGTTCCAGCGCCTCGTAGAAGGCGGTGTTGGCGGCTTCCACCTGCTCGACGTCCGTGTGGGGGGCGCTCACCGGGCTCCTTCCGGCCCGTGTCCGCCGTCCGCGCCCGGCGCGCGCTCCGTGTCGCGCGCCTCCTCCACGGCCCGTGCGACCCGTACCGCGTCCGCCGTGGCACGTACCTCGTGGACGCGCACCGCCCACGCGCCGGCGTGCGCGGCGAGCGCGGAGACGGCGGCCGTGGCCGCGTCCCGCTCCCGGGCCGGCGGGGGCGCGCCCTCCGGGCCGGCCAGCACCCGGCCGAGGAACCGCTTGCGCGAGGCGGCGACCAGCAGCGGGTGCCCGAGGGCGCGCAACCGGTCCAGGTGGGCGAGGAGGGCGAGGTCGTGCTCGGCCTCCTTGGAGAAGCCCAGGCCCGGGTCGACGACGACGCGGTCCGGGGCTACGCCGCCGGCCAGGACGGCCTCCACGCGCGCGTGCAGCTCCCGGACGACCTCGGCGACGACGTCCGTGTAGACACCCTTGACGTTGCCGCCCTGGAGGAAGCCGCGCCAGTGCATCACGACGAAGGGGGCGCCCGCGGCGGCCACCACCGGGATCATCGCGGGGTCGGCCAGACCGCCGCTGACGTCGTTGACGAGGGCGGCGCCGGCCGCGAGGGACTGTTCGGCGACGGAGGCGCGCATGGTGTCGACGGAGACGACGACTCCCTCCGAGGCCAGGCCGCGCACCACGGGGACGACCCGGCGCAGCTCCTCGGCCTCGTCCACGCGGGTGGCGCCGGGCCGGGTGGACTCGCCGCCCACGTCGACCAGGTCCGCTCCTTCGGCGACCAGGTCCAGGCCGTGCTTGACGGCGACGGTGGTGTCGAACCAGCGGCCGCCGTCGGAGAAGGAGTCGGGGGTCACGTTCACGACCCCCATGACCGCGCACCGGTCCCATGCCGGAAGGCCGGCCACCCGGCCGCGCCCGCTGATGCTGTTCATACGTTCAGCGTAGGCCCAGGCCGGTGCCGCAAACGCGCGGCGGCCCCCTCTCCGAGGGGGCCGGTCCGCGGGCCGTGGCGTCCGGCGCGCGGGGCTCAGGCGGCCCGGACGTCCCGTTCGCCCACGTGCCCGCACGGGCGTCCGGGCGCCGGGCGGCGCCGGCGCAGGAAGCGCGGCAGCGGCACGGCCAGGTTGACGAAGCCCTCCGCCTGCATGGCGGCGAAGCCGATGCGGGGCAGGTCGGCGGGGGCCCGGTAGACCACGAACCGCGGCTCCCAGCGCGGCTGGAACTTGGCGTTGAACTTGTACAGCGACTCGATCTGGAACCAGCGCGAGAGGAACACCAGCAGCCCGCGCCAGGCGCGCAGCACCGGGCCGGCGCCGATCTTCTCCCCCCGCGCGAGGGCGGAGCGGAACATCGCGAAGTTCAGCGAGACCCGGGTGATGCCGAACCTCGGGGCGGCCTGGAGGGCGGCGACGATCAGCAGTTCGTTCATGCCGGGGTCGGCGGCGCGGTCGCGGCGCATCAGGTCCAGCGAGACGCCGTCCTTGCCCCACGGCACGAAGTGCAGGATCGCCTTCAGGTCGCCGTACTCGCCCGGTTCGTCGTCCTGCTTGTGCGCGGTGGCGATCAGGCAGTCGCCGTCGGCCGGGTCGCCGATGCGGCCGAGCGCCATGGAGAAGCCGCGCTCGGTGTCCGTGCCGCGCCAGTCCTCCGCCGCCCGGCGGATCCGCTCCAGCTCGGCCTCGCCCAGGTCACGGATGCGCCGCACCCGGGTTTCGTAGCCGGCCCGCTCGATGCGCTTGACCATCTGGCGCACATTGCGCATCGCGCGTCCGGCGAGCGAGAAATCCGCCACGTCCACCACCGCCTCGTCGCCCAGTTCCAGGGCGTCCAGGCCGGTCTCACGGGTCCACACCTCGCCGCCGGTCTCCGAGCAGCCCATGACGGCGGGCGTCCAGGAGTGGGCCCGGGCCTCGTCCATGAAGCGCTCGATGGCGCCCGGCCAGGCCTCGACGTCCCCGATGGGGTCGCCGCTGGCGAGCATCACACCGGAGACGACCCGGTAGGTGACCGCGGCCTTGCCGCTCGGCGAGAACACCACCGCCTTGTCGCGGCGCAGCGCGAAGTGGCCGAGCGAGTCCCGCCCGCCGTGCCTGGCCAGCAGGGCGCGCAGCTTCTCCTCGTCCTCCTCGGTGAGGCGGGCGGCCGGGTGCTCCGGGCGGAAGGCCAGGTAGATGGTGGTGACCGCGGTGATCCAACCGAGCGCGCCGAGCGAGAAGGCGACCGTCCAGGACGTGTTGCCCTGGTAGTCGACCGGGCCCTCGAAGCCGAACAGGCCGTAGATGACGTGCGTCAGCCGGTCGGCCAGGCTCGGGTCGCCGATCGTCCGGCCCGGGTGGACGCTGACGATGACGAGTCCGAGCAGGAGCGAACCGGCGCTCATGAGCACGAAGTTGGCGAGGGCGCGCCACCGGCTGCGCGGATCGGGCAGGGCGGCGAACTGGTCCCGGTGGCGCAGCAGCGGTATCAGCAGGGCGACCGCGATGAGCGCGCCGACGAGCGAGTGCCGGTAGGCGAACTGTGCCGCCGCGCCCGCCGGGAGCAGGGCCACCGCGGCCCGCCACGCCCGGCGCTTGCGCCGCTTGAGCCCGTGCGCGAGCAGCAGCAACAGCACGCCCGCGCTGAGCGAGAGCGCCGCCGCGAACGGCCCGAACGAGCCCGGCAGCACCTCGGCCAGGGCGTGCATACGGCTGTGCCTGAAGCGCGGGAAGACACCCGCGGCGATGTCCAGGAGGCCCACGAGCGTGGCCGCCCGGCCGACCAGAACGGGAACGGCCTCGGGGCGCGGACCGCGCAGCAGGCGCCGCCCGCGGCCGGATCGGCCCGGAACCCCGTCCGACACTTCCCCATCTATCCTGACAGACATCGCATCCCGTAGTTCAGCGAGAGACCTTGAATCCGGTGCCATCGGGGCATCCGGCGACATTGCGCCCTCTAGGACGGTGTCTGGGGGAGGGAGGTTCACTCCCCACCGGAAAGTCGGGTCAACGGCCAAGGAAAGCCCCGGGCAAGCACGCGCACCAGGCGTGGGTACGGCACGGGCGGAAAGCGCGGACAGGAAACAGCCCATGGGTCTCACGAGCAACAAAGTGCTGTGGCTGGCGATAGTGATCGCCGCCGTGCTGTTCATCGGCACGGTGTGGCTGTGGCCACGCCTGTCCCGGCAGCACTGGCGGACCGTCAGCGGACGCGTCGGTCTGCTGCTGGCCACCCAGGTGGCACTCTTCGCCTCCGTCGGCCTCGCCGCCAACCAGGCCTTCGGCTTCTACGCCAGCTGGGCCGACCTGTTCGGCACCGAGACCGGGCAGGGCGTGGTGGTCGACCACTCGGTCCACGGTGGTGGCGGCCCGCTCCAGGTGGTCTCCACCTCCGAGGTGCCCGGCGTGCGCGCCGCGCGGCCGGAGCGGGGCGGGCAGATCCAGAAGGTGGACATCGTCGGCCGTACGACGCACATCGCCACCCCGGCGTACGTGTACCTGCCGCCGGAGTACTTCCAGCCGCAGTACCGCACGCGCACGTTCCCGACGGCCGTCGTGCTGACCGGCTACCCGGGCACCGCGCGGTCGCTGGTGGACAAGCTGAACTATCCGAGCACCGCGCAGCGGCTGGCCAGGGACGGGCGCGTGCAGCCGATGATCCTGGTCATGCTGCGGCCGACCGTGGCGCCGCCGCGCGACACCGAGTGCGTGGACATCCCGGGCGGGCCGCAGACGGAGACGTTCTTCGCCAAGGATCTGCCGGAGGCCGTACTCGGTCACTACCGGGCCGGCAAGCGGCCGGGCGGCTGGGGCATCATCGGCGACTCCACCGGCGGCTACTGCGCGCTCAAGCTCGCCATGCACCACCCGCGCGTGTACGCGGCCGGCGCGGGCCTGTCGCCGTACTACAAGGCGCCGATCGACCCCACGACCGGCGACCTCTTCCACGGCGACGCCAAGCTGCGCAACCGCGCGGACCTGTTCTGGCTGCTGCGGCACGAGCCCGCGCCGGACACCTCGCTGCTCGTCACCAGCAGCAAGGTCGGCGAGCACAACTACAAGTCCACGATGGACTTCATCCAGCGGGTGCAGGCCACCGACCGGACCCGGATCTCGTCGATCATCCTCGACAGCGGCGGTCACAACTTCAACACCTGGCGGCGCGAGATCCCGCCGACCCTCCAGTGGATCAGCGGGCGGCTGACCGACCACTGAGCCGCGCGGTCCCTGACGCCTCGTGAGACCCTTGGTGTGGCCGTGTTTTTACGGGCCGGGGCACATGATTCACCTACGCGCGGTAAGTTTCTGGCCATGCCACGTGGACGCCACCGCCATTCCTCTCCTCTGCACCGGCTGTTGCCTCCCTCGGCGATCGCCGGCGTCTCCGTCGTCTGTGCGTCGGCTCCCTGGGTGTTCTCCGAGGCCGCCGTGTTGCGCGCGCTGGCCGCCGCGGCAGCGGCGACGGCGGTCGTCGGCGCGTTCGTGATGCGCCGCTGGGACGTGCAGGCGGGCCGGCAGGTCGCCGAGCTCACGCGCGCGCGTGCCGGTGACGAATGGCGCTTCGAGGAACGGGTCGCCGAACTGGAGACCGACCTGGAGGAGTCCCGCGAACTGCGCGCGAAGCTGGAGCAGCGGCTGCGCGCCAAGCGCGCCGAGCTGGCCGGCCTGCGCAACGAGCACGCGGCCCTGCTGCGCCGGTACGCCACCGCCGAGACCGAGCGGGCCAGCGCCCTGGAGGGCCGCCGGCTGCTGGAACTCGAAGCGACGGCACCGGAGCCGGGGCCCGCGCGGGCGTCGGCCCCGGCCCTGCCGCCCGCCCGCCGCGGCGAGCCCTCCGGGCCCGCCGAGGCCGCCCCGGTGGCGCCCGCGGTGTTCTCTCCCGAGGGCGCCCGGCTGTACCGGCGGGCCCTGACGGCACTGGCCCGCCTCGAACGGGAGACCCCGGGCGAGCCCGGTGACGGCCCTGAGGGCAAGGGGGGCCCGGCGGACAAGGAGGGCCCGCAGGACAAGGGGGGCCCGGCGGCGGAGACCGGTTCCGAGGGGGACGAACCGGGGGCGGCCGAGGTCGTGACGGGGGAAGCCGGGGCGTCGGAACCCTCGGCTGGTAAGTCTGGAGCGGGGATACCCGGTGGGACGGCGACGCCTGGTGCGGTGGCGCCTGGTGTGGCGGCGCCCGAGGCCGGTCCGGCGCGGGTGTCCGGACCGGAGGCCGCCGACGGCGGACAGGTCACCGCCGGACCCGCTGCCGACCCGTCCGTTACGGGGCCGGCGGGCGCTCCCGCTTCCCCTCCTCCTCCCACTCCCACTCCCACTCCCGACACCGGGTTCGTGGCTCAGGCCGGGGTGGCTTCGGTAGCCGGGTCCGCTCCGGTTGCGGGGTCCGCTTCCGCTCCGGCTGTCTCTCCGGCTCCGGTTGCCGGATCAGCCCGGGTTTCCGCGCAGGTCGCCGTGTCCGACACCCCGGCTGCCGCCTCCCGGCCCGGCGCCGCCGACCAGGCGGAGGGCGCCATGGGCCGTCCGCACGACGCCGTACCGCCGGCCGGGGCCGGGGCCGTGGTGCCGCCCGCCGGGAACCTCGGGGTGCCGCCCGCCGTGGCCGTCGTGCCGGCCGCGCCCGCGCGGCGGCCGGTGACCGGGGGCGGGTTCGACTTCTTCGGCACGCAGAAGGGCACCCCGAAGGCGGCGCTGGACTCCGTGCAGAACGAGGACCTGGCCGACGTCGTGGGCCCCGAGGCGCTCGCCGTGCACAAGGCCGAGGCCGAGGCCGGGTTCAAGCCCGCCGACGAGCGGTCCCGGGGGGCCGGCCAGATCATCGACCTGACGGCGCACGACGAGACCGAGCAGATCGACGTACAGGGGCTGCGCAGCGCGGCCTCCTGAGCCACCGGCGCCGGCACCGAACGGGCCCGGCCTCCCCGGCGGGAGGCCGGGCCCGCGGCGTGCCGGCCCCGAGGATCGCGCGCCGGTCAGCCCGCTGTCATCCAGCGGTCCGGCGGGGCGTCCTTGCGGCCCGTACGGGACCGCTCCGCCTGCTCGGCGAGGAGCCGCGCGGCCTCCCCGGCGTCGCGCAGCCGGGCCGTGACGGTCTTGTCGGCCCCGGTGTCCACGTGTACGTCGGCGAGGCCCCAGCGGCGCTCCCAGGGCCCCTGGGTGAGCCGTACGCTCTGCACCTTGGCGTGCGGGACCAGCGAGAGCCGGCGGCACAGCAGGCCGCTGCGGGCGGCGAACACCGGGCCGGTGACCGCGAGCCGGTGCCCGCGCCACCACACCGGCCGGCACCAGCGGGCCCGGCGCGGCGCCGGCGACAGCTCCGACGGCACCGACGTCCCGGGCAGCACCCGCGCCAGGACCGACTCGGCGACCGCGCGCGGGGCGACCGGTATCAGCACGGAGTTGTCCGATCCGGCCACGTCGAGTTCCACCCGGACCCAGCCGCGCCGCCGCCACAGCAGCGGTTCCACGATCCGTACCGTCTGCACCCGGCCGGGCGGCACCGTCTCGTGGGCGCGGTCCAGCAGTCCGCGGTCGATGCGCAGCCCGTCCGGGGACTCGCTCACCGTCCAGTCGAACTCGGTGACGAACCGGCCCGCGCTGCTCGCCCCGGCGGTGCCGAGCAGCGGCAGCGCGGTGGCGAGGACCGTCCACGGGCTGTGCGTGACGAGCCACAGCACGGTCGGTACGACCAGCGCGGCGCACAGCGAGCCCCAGGTGGCGCCCGTCAGCAGCAGGGAGCGTGCCAGCTCGCGCGGGGGCACGCGCAGCAGGACGTGCGCCGGTGCCTCTCCGACCTCGCGCGCCGTCTCGGGGGCGAAACCCGCCGCGCGCGCGAGGAGCTCCGCGCGCAGGGCGCGCGCCTCGCGCTCGCTCAGGAAGGCCAGTTCGTCCTTGTCGTCGGTGCCTACGACGTCGATGCGCAGCTTGGCGACGCCCGCCACGCGCGCGAGGAGCGGGCGGGAGACGTCCACGGCCTGGACGCGCTCCAGCCGGATGTGCGCGGTGCGCCGGAACAGCAGTCCGGTGCGGATCCGCAGTTCGGTGTCGGTGACCGCGTAGTGCGTGAACCACCAGGACAGGAAGCCGTAGAGGCCGGCCGCCGGCACCAGTACCGCGAGCCCCAGCAGGAGCATGGTGTCCGTGAGCCGGGAGAGCTGCTCCTGCGCGCCGTTCGGGTCGTGCGCCGCCCAGCCGGCCAGCACGGCGAGGGGCGCCCACGCCCGGCGCAGGGGCGTGACCGGGTGCAGCCGGCGCTCGATGACGGGCGCGCGCTCCGGCACACCACCGTCCACGCTCTCAGCCCGCTCGGGCGTGCCACCGGCCGTTTCCCCGGCCCGCTCGGGCGTGCCACCGGCCGTTCCCCCGGCCCGCTCCGGCACGCCGGTGTCCGTGCCGTCGGCCCGCCCGGGTATGCCGGTGTCCGTGCCGTCGGCCCGCCCAGGGATGCGGTCGTGCGCGCCCTCGGCCCGCCCGGGTATGCCGTCGTGCGCGCCCTCGGCCCGTTCCGGGAACTTCACAGGCCCGCCGATCGGGCCTCGCCCAGCTCGGTGAGCCGGTCGCGCAGCCGTTCCGCCTCGGCCGGGTCGAGGCCGGGGATGGTCGCGTCGGTCGCGGCGGCGGCCGTGTGCAGCTGTACGGTGGCCAGCCCGAAGCGCCGCTCCACGGGCCCGGAGGTCACCTCCACCAGCTGCATCCGCCCGTACGGCACCACCGTCTCCTCGCGCCACAGGACACCGCGGCTGATCAGCAGGTCGTCGGCGCGCTCGGCGTACCGCCAGGAGCGCCAGTTGCGTTCCAGCAGCCGCCAGCACACGGCGGCGCACACCGGTGGCAACAGCGCGCACGCGGCCCACGTCGGGCCCGCGAAGAGCCCCGGCAGCAGCCCGGCCGCCACCGCGAACACCCCCGCCCACACCGTCAGCAGCAGCCGTCGCACCCGCAGCAGCCCCGGCTCCGGCCGCCGCCACACCGGCTGGTCCGCCGGTGCTCCGGTCCCGTCCAGGCTCCCCGTTTCCATGAGCCCAGCCTACGTAGGGGAAACTGGGCCCATGACTCCTACGACGGAGACCACGGTCGGCATCGGCGGTGCGGCGGAGAGCACCGACATGGTGCTCAACATCGGGCCCCAGCACCCGTCCACGCACGGCGTGCTGCGGCTCAGGCTCGTGCTGGACGGCGAGCGCATCGTGCGCGCGGAGCCGGTGATCGGATACATGCACCGGGGTGCCGAGAAGCTCTTCGAGGCGCGCGACTACCGGCAGATCATCGTGCTCGCCAACCGCCACGACTGGCTGTCGGCGTTCTCCAACGAGCTGGGCGTGGTCCTCGCCGTGGAGCGGATGCTCGGCATGGAGGTCCCCGAGCGGGCGGTGTGGACGCGCACCCTGCTCGCCGAGCTGAACCGGGTGCTGAACCACCTGATGTTCCTCGGCTCCTACCCGCTGGAGCTGGGCGGGATCACCCCGGTGTTCTACGCGTTCCGGGAGCGCGAGGTGCTCCAGAACGTCATGGAGGAGGTCTCCGGCGGGCGCATGCACTACATGTTCAACCGTGTCGGCGGCCTCAAGGAGGACCTGCCGGCGGGCTGGACGGCACGCGCGCGTGAGGCCGTCGCCGCGGTGCGCTCGCGCATGGACGTCTTCGACGACCTGGTGCTCGGCAACGAGATCTTCCGGGGGCGCACGCGCGGCGTGGGGGCGCTCGCGCCCGAGGCGGTGCACGCCTACGGCGTGAGCGGGCCCATCGCGCGCGCCTCGGGCGTCGACTTCGACCTGCGCCGCGACGAGCCGTACCTGGCCTACGGCGATCTCCAGGACGTGCTGAGGGTGGTGACCCGCACCGAGGGCGACTGCCTCGCCCGCTTCGAGGTGCTGCTGGGGCAGACCCACAACGCCCTGGACCTCGCCGACGCCTGCCTGGACCGGCTCGCCCAGCTGCCGCCCGGGCCGATCAACCAGCGGCTGCCGAAGGTGCTGAAGGCGCCCGAGGGGCACACCTACGCGTGGACCGAGAACCCGCTCGGCATCAACGGCTACTACCTGGTGAGCAAGGGCGAGAAGACCCCGTACCGGCTGAAGCTGCGCTCGGCCTCGTACAACAACATCCAGGCGCTGACCGAGCTGCTGCCGGGGACGCTGGTGGCGGACATGGTCGCGATCCTGGGCTCGATGTTCTTCGTGGTCGGAGATATCGACAAGTAGGCCGGGCGGGGCCTGCCCGCGGGTCTACGAGCCCGGTTCCAGGGGGTCCGGGATGCCGACCGGCTGGAGCAGCCAGCCGAAGTCGCCGAGGCCGCCCGCCGCCGTGAGCTCGGCGGCCTCCCCGGCGCTCGCGAGGGCGCGTACATAGCCGGCGGGGTCCGTGGAGGCCAGCGTGAGCGGGGGGCGTGCGCCGGTGATGTCCAGGGCGCGCAAGGCGGCGCGCTGCGTGAGCAGACGCGGGCCGGACAGTTCGCGCGCCGTTTCGGGCGTCCCGTGGGCTGCCCCGGAGGACGCCTGCGCCGGAGCCGACGGCGTGCGGGTCGTGTGCGGCGTGCTTGCCGTGCTCGCCCTGCGCGGCGCGTACGACGCGTACGAGGCGCTCGGTGCCGCCGCGCACGCGTCCAGCGCGACGTGCGCCGTGATGTCGCACGAGCCGTCCGGCACGGGCGCCGTCCCGCGTCCTTGCCGGAAGCCGGTGAGCGTCCCGAAGGGCGGGCGGGTGTCCCTGGTGTGCGCGTAGTCCACGGCCACCGCGAGTCCCCGGGCCACCCGGGCCACGGCCGACGCCCAGGCCTCGTCCCGGGGCAGCCCGATCTCCGCCCGCAGCCCTTCCTCGGCCGGCAGCGGCCACCAGCGCGCGAGCCAGTCGGCCGCCGCCCCCGTCACCGGCTCCCCGAGCCGCTCGGAGCCGTCGTCCCCGACGAGGACCAGCCGGGGCACGCCGGCCGCGTCCACCTCCACGACGTCCACAGGGACGTTGTCCAGCCACTCGTTGGCGAACAGCAGCCCGGTGACCTCGTCCGGGATGCCGTTCCGCCAGACGATCCGTTCGTCCAGGCCGGCCGGGCGGCCGGCGATCTCGACGGCATACGCGCGCGTGCGCGCGGCCACCTCGGCCGGCAGCGCGGCGAGCACCCCGCGGACCAGCTCGCCCCGCCCGGCGCCCATGTCGACGAAGTCCAGCCCGGCGGGCCGGCCGAGCGCGGCGTCGACCCGGCACAGCAGCCGGGCCACGGCCCGCGCGAACAGCGGCGAGGCGTGCACGGAGGTACGGAAGTGACCGGCCGGGCCCTCCGGGCGCCGGTAGAAGCCGTCCGGTCCGTACAGTGCCGCCTCCGCCGCCGCGCGCCAGCCGCGCCGGCCGCGCGGGCCGGGGTCCCCGGGGGATTCCCCCGCCGTCGTCTCATCCGTCACGGGGCCAGACTAGGCGCACAGATGATCACGACATCCACCTTGCGGAGTACGCGCGCCGGGCACGGATCGGCCCTTCGGTTGACCCCTACACGCACCCGGTTTCCCTACGCTGGGTTACGTGCAGCGCCTCTATGACTTCCTCCGCCGCCACCCGACCGGGGTCGACACCTTCTGGGCGGTCGTCCTGTTCGGGATGTCCGGGATGAGCGAGGTCAGTTTCGACGGGTCGCCGGACCACCACGGGTCGCTGCCCGCCGGTCTGGCCGTGTCCGCCGTCCTGTGCGTGGTCGTGGCGCTGCGCCGCCGTTTCCCGGAGCCGATGCTGCTGGTCGCCGTGGTGACCGGGCTGGCCCAGCTGGTCCTGGACGTCGAGACGACCGTCGCCGACTTCGCCATGCTCGTGATCACGTACACGGTCGCGGCGATCGGGGCGCGCTGGTCCTCCCGGCTGGCCCTCGCCGTCAGCCTCTGCGCGGCGGCCGCGGCCCAGATCCGCTGGCCGCAGGAGCAGGCCAGTTTCGCCGGGCAGGTCGCCATCGCCGTCTTCCAGACGGTGCCCTTCGCGCTCGCCTGGGTGCTCGGTGACTCCATGCGCACCCGGCGGGCCTACTTCGCCCAGCTGGAGGAGCGCGCGGCCCGCCTGGAGAAGGAGCGCGAGGCGCAGGCGAAGGTCGCGGTCGCCGCCGAGCGCGCCCGGATCGCGCGCGAGCTGCACGACGTGGTCGCGCACAACGTGTCGGTGATGGTGGTGCAGGCCGACGGCGCCAACTACGTCATGGACACCGCCCCCGACCAGGCGAAGAAGGCCCTGGAGACGATCTCCTCCACCGGCCGCCAGGCCCTGGCCGAGATGCGCCGCCTGCTGGGTGTGCTGCGCACCGGTGAGCACCAGGAGACCGGGGAGTACGTCCCGCAGCCCGACGTCGAGCAGATCGACGACCTCGTCGAGCAGTGCCGCAGCTCCGGCCTGCCGGTCGACTTCAAGGTGGAGGGCACCCCGCGCCCGCTGCCCAGCGGGGTGGAGCTGACCGCGTACCGGATCGTGCAGGAGGCGCTCACCAACACCCGCAAGCACGGCGGACCCAACGCGGGCGCGAGCGTACGGCTGGTCTACTTCGACGACGGCCTGGGCCTGCTGGTCGAGGACGACGGCAAGGGCGCCCCGCACGAGCTGTACGAGGAGGGCGGCGCCGACGGCCGGGGGCACGGCCTGATCGGCATGCGCGAGCGCGTCGGCATGGTCGGCGGCACGCTGGACGCGGGGCCGCGCCCCGGCGGAGGATTCCGCATCAGCGCCCTGCTGCCGCTCAAGCCGGCGCACTGACCCCACCGCACGCCCCCGCGCGCCCCACCGCAGACCAAGACGGCAACCGAAAGACACGGAAGAGGACCCGATGACGATCCGCGTGATGCTCGTCGACGACCAGGTGCTGCTGCGCACCGGGTTCCGGATGGTGCTCGCCGCCCAGCCGGACATGGATGTCGTGGCGGAGGCGGGCGACGGCGTGGAGGCCCTCCAGGTGCTGCGGTCCACCGCCGTCGACGTCATCCTGATGGACGTCCGGATGCCGAAGCTGGACGGCGTGGAGACCACCCGGCGGATCTGCTCCGAGCCCGACCCGCCGAAGGTGCTCATCCTGACCACGTTCGACCTGGACGAGTACGCCTTCTCCGGGCTGAAGGCGGGCGCCTCCGGGTTCATGCTCAAGGACGTGCCGCCCGGCGACCTGCTGGCCGCGATCCGCGCCGTGCACAGCGGTGACGCGGTCGTCGCGCCCTCCACCACCCGGCGGCTGCTGGACCGCTTCGCGCCGATGCTGCCCGCCACCGGCAAGGAGCCCCGGCACAAGGAGCTGGAACGGCTCACGGAGCGCGAGCGCGAGGTCATGGTGCTGGTCGCGCAGGGCCTGTCCAACGGCGAGATCGCCGCGCGGCTGGTCTTGAGCGAGGCGACGGTGAAGACCCATGTGGGCCGCATCCTGACCAAGCTCGGCCTCAGGGACCGGGTGCAGGTGGTCGTCCTGGCGTACGAGACGGGACTCGTGCGCGCGGGCGGCCACGGCTGACCGGAACGGCCGGCCCGCGCGCGGGTGCCCGGCGCGGGCGCGCTCGGCCGGCTCCGCGCGGGCGGCCCGGCGCGGGGCTCCCCGGGCCGGCTCGGGGCCGGTGGCTCAGCGCAGGACGCCCTCGATGAAGTCGCTGCCCAGCCGGGCCACCGCGGTCAGGTCCAGCTGGTGCTGGACGTACCGGCCGCGCCGGCAGTCGGTGATCAGGCCCGCCTTCTTCAGCACCGACAGGTGCCGGGATATCTCGGGCGCGGTCATGCCGTGCGCGTCGGCCAGCTCGCTGGTGGTGTGCGGAGCGCGCGCGAGGTGCCGGCACAGCCGCATCCGCACCGGGTGCGCCAGCGCGTCCAGCCGGCGCGTGAGCTGTTCCACGGACGGGGCCTGCGGCCGGGGACCGCTCGCCGGATAGGTGATCGTCGGCTGCCAGCCGTACCGGTGCAGGACCATCAGGTGCGGCCAGCCGAGGCTGGTCGGCACCAGCACCAGGCCGCCGTCGCCGGTGGCGGTGCGGCCCGTCAGCAGCTTGTCGACCGTGACCGTCCGGCCGTCCTCGGCCAGCGACACCGCCCCGGACAGCGAGGCGAGGGCTTCCCCGAGGCCCTTGCGGCGCAGCAGCTCGGTCTTGTGCCGGGCGTCCGCGGCCAGCTGGGGCTGGATCCGGGCCCAGGTGTCGGCGAAGAACGCCTCGTCGCAGTCCAGCATCAGCTCCCGGAACCAGGCGCGCACGGCCGGCGGATCCGCCAGCAGCCGGTGGGTGAACCGCTCCTGCACGGTCCCGCGCGCGGCGGCCAGCTCCAGGGAGCGCCGGCGCAGCTCCGGATCGTCCAGCGGACCGGCCTCCTGGACGTCGTAGCGCAATTGGCAGGTGAACTCCAGCGCCGCGTTGACGAACTGCGCGTCCGTCAGCTTGTCCAGCAGGTCCAGCTCTTCGGCGAGCGTGGCCCCGGGCATCGCGCGTCCGCCCGGGATGCCGGCGAACGGGGCGAAGACGTCCGAGAACGTCGAACGCCACAGGAAGTCCGCCTCGCACAGCCGGTCGGCCAGGCAGGGCTCCAGCCGGGAGGAGACGGCGGTCGCCCAGCCCCGCAGGTCGGGATGGTGGCCGGGCTCGCTCAGCGCGTGCAGCGCCATCCCCAGCTCCGCCAGCGGAGACGGCACGACGGTGACCCGCTCCAGGGGCAGTCCGGTGATGTCGATGGTCACGCTCATGCCCCTATCGTGCACCGCCCCACTGACAGCGCCCGCGTCGATTGACGGCAGCCGTCAATCGACGGGACAACCGCACGGGACACACAGCAGGGTGAAGGCACCGGGGCAGCCGCGGAGCCCGATCAGTCACCCGGTCAGCCAACGTCCCGAGAAGGCGATCCGCCATGAGCATCACGCAGCAGTACCTCCTCGACAGCCACCGCGCCCGCCTGCACGGCGAGCCCGAACCGCCCGCGCCGGGCCGGCACGACCTCGACACGCTGCGCGAGGTGCGGGAGTACCGGCGCTTCAGCGCCGTCGTCGCCGGGCGCCCGGCCCGCGGCCGGCTGCGGTACGCCCTGCGCCGGTGGCTGAGTCCGAGAGCGCTGTGACGGCCCGCGCGGTCCGCGGTGCGCGCCGCGGTCGCGGCACGCGGGCGCCGTAGCGCAGCCGGCCCCCGCGGGCGGACCCTCGTGCGCGCCGGTCAGGCGCCGGGCAGCCGGCGCGTGAAGTCGGCGACGGCCGCCCGTACGTCGTCCGCCGTCCACTCCAGGCCCTCCGAGCGCACCGAGACCTCGGTGAAGGCCAGCCCCGGCCCGCCCCGGTCCCAGGCGTTGGAGAAGAGGTACGTGCCCGTCTCCTCGGCCTGGGACACGGCCGCCTCCATCAGGACGTCGGCGTCGTACGGCAGCCAGACCCGGAACTCGTTGGTGTGCGGCTCCTCGGGGTGCACGCGCGCCCATGGCACCCCGGCCGCCGTGAGGCCCTCGCGCAGCGCGGCGGCGACCACGCGCGCGTGCCGCACGTAATCCGGCAGCCGGGGCAGCTCGCGCTCCAGTCCGACGAGGGCGGACAGGACGGTCGGGAACTGCTGGAAGACCATGCCGCCGTACCGGTGCCGCCAGGACCTGGCCTCCTCCACCAGCGTCCTCGGGCCGGCCAGCGCGGCGCCGCCGAAGCCGTCGAGGGATTTGTAGAACGACACGTAGACGCTGTCGGCGAGGCCCGCGATCTCCGCCAGGGACCGGCCGAAGTGGACCGTGCACTCCCACAGGCGCGCGCCGTCGAAGTGCACCACCGCGTCCCGCTCCCGCGCGGCCTCCACGACCTCCGTCAGCTCCTCCCAGGCCGGCAGCACGAAACCGGCGTCCCTGAGGGGCAGCTCCAGCATCAGCGTCCCGAAGGGCTCGGGGAAGTCGCGTATCCCGGCCGCCGTGGGCAGCCGGGGCTCGCTGGCCACGCGCACCGGACGCAACCCGCTGACCTGGCTGAACGCATGCCGTTCGTGCACCTCGGGGTGGGCCAGGGCGTGCAGGGCCACCGTGGGGTTCCCGGTGCGGCCCGCCCAGCAGCGCAGGCCCACCTGCTGGGCCATCGTGCCGGTCGGGAAGAACGCGGCGGCCTCCATGCCGAGCAGGTCCGCGACCCGCTGCTCCAGGTCCTCCACGATCCCGTCGCCGTACATGTCCACGTACCGGTCCAGGTCGTACACCTCGGCAGCCGCGTCCAGGACCGCCAGCCGCTCGCGGACCGTGTGCCGGAAGCCCGGCCGCCACAGCACGCGTTCCGCCCGCGCGGCGGCGGCCCGCCGCCGCTCCCGCAACCGCTCCGCCGCAAAGGCCTCCGTGCCCGCCCGCCGGTCGTCGTCCTCGTGTCCGTCCGGTACCACCGCATCAGCCATGGGCGGATCATGCCGCTCCCCCCGCGCGCGAGGCAGTCGGTTTTCCGTCCGGAGCGTGTGGACAAACCCACAGCCTGTGGACAACCGGCCGCCGCCCCACCCGATAGCGTTAACATGACGAGAAATCGTCCGGTACCCAGAGCGGACTGGAACGGGAAGGCCGCCGTCGCGTGAGTACAGTCCACCAGCCAGACCTCAAGGACCGCCCCGCGCGGCTCACCGTCGGTGTCGTCGGCGCCGGCCGCGTGGGCCCCGCGCTGGCCGCGTCCCTCCAGCTCGCCGGGCACCGCCCGGTGGCCGTCTCCGGAGTCTCCGACGCCTCCCGCAGGCGCGCCGAGGCCATGCTCCCGGACGTGCCGCTGGTGCCGCCCGCCGAGGTGCTCCAGCGCGCCGACCTGGTACTGCTCACCGTCCCCGACGACGCCCTGCCCGGCCTGGTCGCCGGCCTCGCCGAGACCGGCGCGGTACGGCCGGGACAGCTGCTGGTGCACACCTCCGGCCGGTACGGCGTGAAGGTTCTCGCCCCCGCCCTGCGCGCGGGCGCGCTGCCGCTGGCCCTGCACCCGGCGATGACCTTCACCGGCACCCCCGTGGACGTGCAGCGCCTCGCGGGCTGCTCCTTCGGCGTCACCGCGCCCGAGGAGCTGCGGCTGGCCGCCGAGGCCCTGGTGATCGAGATGGGCGGCGAGCCGGAGTGGATCAGCGAGGAGAACCGCCCGCTGTACCACGCGGCCCTCGCCCTCGGCTCCAACCACCTGGTCACCCTGGTCGCCCAGGCCATGGAGCTGCTGCGCACGGCCGGCGTCGGCGCGCCCGACCGGATGCTCGGCCCGCTGCTCGGCGCCGCCCTGGACAACGCGCTGCGCTCCGGCGACGCCGCCCTGACCGGCCCGGTCGCCCGCGGGGACGCCGGCACGGTCGCCGCGCACGTCACCGAGCTGCGCAAGCACGCCCCGCAGACCGTGGCCGGCTATCTCGCGATGGCCCGCGCGACCGCCGACCGCGCGCTGGCGGCCGGCCTGCTGAAGGCGGAACTCGCCGAGGACCTCCTCGGGGTACTCGCAGGCGAGGGCCACCCGGACCGGGGAGACGACGGCACCGACGGCACGACCGGCACCGAGGGGAACGACCGATGACCACCGCCCTGCTGAGCACCGCCGAAGAGCTGCACGCGCGCGTGCGCCATGGCCGCCGCGCCGTCGTGATGACCATGGGCGCCCTGCACGAGGGCCACGCCACCCTCATCCGCTCCGCGCGCGAGATCGCGGGCCCGGACGGCGAGGTCGTCGTCACGGTCTTCGTCAACCCGCTCCAGTTCGGCGCGGGCGAGGACCTGGACCGCTACCCGCGCACCCTGGACGCCGACCTGGACCTCGCCGGACGGGCGGGCGCGGACGCCGTGTTCGCCCCCTGCGCGGACGAGGTGTACCCCGGCGGCGAACCCCAGGTGCGGGTCTCCGCCGGGCCCATGGGGGAGCGGCTGGAGGGCGCCTCGCGGCCCGGCCACTTCGACGGCATGCTCACCGTCGTCGCCAAGCTGCTGCACCTCACCCGCCCCGACGTCGCCCTGTTCGGGCAGAAGGACGCCCAGCAGCTGGCCCTGATCCGGCGCATGGTGCGGGACCTGAACTTCGGCGTCGAGATCGTGGCGGTGCCCACCGTGCGCGAGGAGGACGGGCTCGCCCTGTCCAGCCGCAACCGCTACCTCTCGCCGGACGAGCGCCGTACCGCGCTCGCGCTGTCCCGCGCGCTGTTCGCCGGCCGGGACCGGCACGCGGCCCAGGAGGCGCTGTGCGCGCGGGCCCGGGAAGTGCCCTCCACGCACGCGCGCGCCGAGGCGCTGAGCGCCATAGGCGAGTCCCGCGCGGCGGCCGACGCGCACGCCGTGGCCACCGCCGCGCCCGGCGGCCCGGCGGCCGTGCGCGCCGCCGCCCGCCAGGTGCTGGACGAGGCCGCCCGGCTCGACCCGCCGCTGCGGCTGGACTACCTGGCGCTGGTCGACCCCGCCGACTTCACCGAGATCGGCGACGGCTTCACCGGCGAGGCCGTCCTCGCCGTCGCCGCCCGGGTCGGCTCGACCCGGCTGATCGACAACATCCCCCTCACCTTCGGAGCCGCCTCGTGACCAGCACAGGCATACGACTGCACGCGCCCGCCCCCGGCTGGGCCATCTCCGCGGACGTGGTCGTCGTCGGCTCCGGCGTGGCAGGTCTGACCGCGGCCCTGCGCTGCCAGGCCGCCGGCCTCACCACCGTCGTGGTCACCAAGGCCCGGCTGGACGACGGCTCCACGCGCTGGGCGCAGGGCGGCATCGCCGCCGCCCTCGGCGAGGGCGACACCCCCGAACAGCACCTTGAGGACACCCTCGTGGCCGGCGCGGGCCTGTGCGACGAGGAGGCCGTGCGGACCCTCGTCACCGAGGGCCCCGACGCGGTCCGGCGGCTGATCTCCACCGGCGCCCACTTCGACACCGACGACGAGGGCGACATCCACCTCACCCGCGAGGGCGGCCACCACCGGCGCCGCATCGCGCACGCCGGCGGTGACGCCACCGGCGCGGAGGTCTCCCGCGCCCTCGTGGAGGCGGTCCGCGCGCGCGGGCTGCACACCATCGAGAACGCGCTGGTCCTGGACCTGCTGACGGACGCCGACGGCCGTACGGCCGGTGTCACCCTGCACGTGATGGGCGAGGGCCAGCACGACGGCGTGGGCGCCGTGCACGCCCCCGCGGTGGTCCTCGCGACCGGCGGCATGGGCCAGGTGTACTCCGCGACCACCAACCCGGCGGTGTCGACCGGCGACGGCGTGGCGCTGGCGTTGCGCGCCGGCGCCGAGATCTCCGACCTGGAGTTCGTACAGTTCCACCCGACCGTGCTGTTCCTCGGCGCGGACGCCGAGGGCCAGCAGCCGCTGGTCTCCGAGGCGGTGCGCGGCGAGGGCGCCCACCTGGTCGACGGCGACGGCGTGCGCTTCATGGTGGGCCGGCACGAACTGGCCGAACTGGCGCCCCGGGACATCGTCGCCAAGGGCATCCTGCGGCGGATGCTCGAGCAGGGCGCCGAGCACATGTACCTGGACGCCCGGCACTTCGGCGCCGAGATGTGGGAGCAGCGCTTCCCGACCATCCTGGCCGCCTGCCGCGCCCACGGCATCGACCCGGTCACCGAACCCGTCCCGGTCGCCCCGGCCGCCCACTACGCCTCCGGGGGCGTCCGTACCGACGCCCACGGCCGCACCACCGTGCCCGGCCTGTACGCGTGCGGCGAGGTGGCGTGCACCGGCGTGCACGGCGCCAACCGGCTCGCCTCCAACTCCCTGCTCGAAGGGCTCGTCTACGCCGAGCGGATCGCCGCCGACATCGCCGCCGCCCGGGCGGACGACGGCCTCCACGCGCGCGTGCCCGTGCCGGTCCCGCAGCCGGACCAGCCGGCCCACCCGCTGCTCGCCGCCGAGACCCGGTTCGCCGTCCAGCGGATCATGACCGAGGGCGCGGGCGTGCTGCGCTCCGAGGAGTCCCTCGCCCGCGCCGCCGACCAGCTCCAGCGGCTGCACACCGAGGCCCGGGAGGCGCTGGAGGAGAACGGCAAGACCGCCGAGCCCGGCGTGGACACCTGGGAGGCGACCAACCTCCTGTGCGTGGCCCGGGTCCTGGTCGCCGCCGCCCGGCTGCGTGAGGAGACCCGCGGCTGCCACTGGCGCGAGGACCGCGCCGACCGCGACGACGCCCGCTGGCGGCGCCACATCGTCGTACGGCTCAATCCGGACCGGTCGCTGGCCGTACGCACCACCGACACCGCAGACTTCCCCCCTACCCGGCAAACCCAGCGCCCCCAGGAGCAGTGACAGACGTGAGCACCGACGACCTTCCTCTCGCCCCGACCGGCGGCTGCGGCGACGGCTGCGGCTGCGGCGCCGAGGGCGACGAGGAGTACCTGGAGTGCGGGCTGGACCCCGCGCTCGCCGAGCTGCTGGCCTCCGCCGGGCTCGATCCCGTCGAGGTCGAGGACATCGCCACCGTCGCGATCCAGGAAGACCTGGCCGGTGGCGTGGACGTGACCACGGTCTCGACCATCCCCGAGGGCGCGGTGGCCACCGGCGACTTCACCGCGCGCGAGGCGGGTGTCGTGGCCGGCCTCCGGGTCGCCGAGGCCGTGCTCTCCGTGGTCTGCACGGACGAGTTCGAGGTCGAGCGGCACGTGGAGGACGGCGACCGGGTCGAGGCCGGGCAGAAGCTGCTGTCCGTCACCACGCGCACGCGCGACCTGCTCACCGCCGAGCGCAGCGCCCTGAACCTGCTGTGCCGGCTGTCCGGCATCGCGACCGCCACGCGCGCGTGGGCGGACGCGCTGGAGGGCACCAAGGCGCGCGTGCGCGACACCCGCAAGACGACCCCGGGCCTGCGCGCGCTGGAGAAGTTCGCCGTCCGCTGCGGCGGCGGCGTCAACCACCGCATGTCGCTGTCCGACGCGGCCCTGGTGAAGGACAACCACGTGGTCGCCGCCGGCGGGGTCGCGCAGGCCTTCAAGGCCGTACGGGAGACCTTCCCGGACGTGCCGATCGAGGTCGAGGTCGACACCCTGCACCAGCTGCGCGAGGTGGTGGACGCGGGCGCCGACCTGATCCTGCTGGACAACTTCACGCCCGGCGAGTGCGAGGAGGCCGTCGGCATCGTCGGCGGCCGGGCGCTGCTGGAGGCCTCCGGCCGGCTGACGCTCGCGAACGCGCGCGCGTACGCCGACACCGGTGTGGACTTCCTGGCCGTCGGCGCGCTCACCCACTCCTCGCCGATCCTGGACATCGGCCTGGATCTGCGCGAAGCGGAGTAACGCCCATGCTGCTCACCATCGACGTCGGCAACACGCACACCGTCCTCGGCCTGTTCGACGGCGAGGACATCGTCGAGCACTGGCGCATCTCCACGGACGCGCGCCGCACGGCGGACGAGCTGGCGGTGCTGCTCCATGGCCTGATGGGCATGCACCCGCTGCTCGGCGAGGAACTGGGCGACGGCATCGACGGCATCGCGATCTGCGCGACCGTGCCGTCGGTGCTGCACGAACTGCGCGAGGTCACCCGGCGGTACTACGGCGACGTACCCGCCGTCCTGGTCGAGCCGGGCGTGAAGACGGGCGTGCCGATCCTCACCGACAACCCCAAGGAGGTCGGCGCCGACCGGATCATCAACGCGGTCGCGGCCGTCGAGCTGTACGGCGGCCCGGCGATCGTCGTCGACTTCGGCACGGCGACCACGTTCGACGCGGTCTCCGCGCGCGGGGAGTACGTCGGCGGGGTGATCGCGCCCGGCATCGAGATCTCCGTGGAGGCGCTGGGCGTCAAGGGCGCGCAGCTGCGGAAGATCGAGGTGGCCCGGCCGCGCAGCGTGATCGGCAAGAACACGGTCGAGGCCATGCAGGCGGGCATCGTGTACGGGTTCGCCGGCCAGGTCGACGGGGTGGTGGACCGGATGGCCCGGGAGCTGGCCGACGACCCGGACGACGTGACGGTGATCGCCACGGGCGGGCTCGCGCCGATGGTGCTGGGGGAGTCCTCGGTGATCGACGAGCACCAGCCGTGGCTGACGCTGATCGGGCTGCGCCTGGTCTACGAGCGGAACGTGTCCCGGCTCTGAGGAGGCCCCGGACGAGGGAACAGCGGAGCGACACGCGGCGAAGAAGCGTCCTGTTTCGTCACTTTTGTCCGATTAGCGATAGCGTCGCCGCATGCCCACGCCATACGGATCCCGCGGCGGCATGGCGTTCGGCGCGGAGGAGCTGCGTGTGCTCCGCCGCGCCCTCGCCCTCGCCCTCCACCCCGGCCACGCCTCCGCCGAGGACGTGCAGGACTGCCTCCGGCTCGCCGAATCGCTGGACGAGGCACTGAGCGAGGGTGCCAGACTGCGCGCCTTCCTGCTGGCCGACCTGGGCCGGTACCGGGCCGCTCTGCCGGGTACGGCCGCCGGCTACCTCGCCCTGCTGGAGGAGGCCCTGGGGGCCGGGCACCGGCCCACGCCGGACGATCTCGCCGCGCTGCGGGCGCTGCGCGGCAACCGGGTGGCGGCGGCGCTGCTGGACCGCTGCCAGGCGCTGGCCGAACAGGACGTACGGGCGCGGTTCGCCCAGGGGGCGCGCAGGGTGCCGGCGCCCGCCGTGCCGCCCGCGCGGACCCGTCTGCTGGCCCTCGCGGGCGGGGCGGGGGAGCCCGGGGCGCGACGGGACGAGGGGGCGGCCGAGGAGCCGCCGGAGCCGGCGCCGCCGGCGGAGCGGCCGGGCTCGGAACCGGGGAAGCCAGGGGGGCCGAAGCGGCCCATTCCCACGCCGGGGGAGGTCTTTCCGCGCCGCAAGCCGACGCCGCCCGCCGCTCCGCAGCAGCTGGCCGCGGTCTGACCCGGCCGCCAGGCCGGACCCGGTCTCCCGCCCCCTCCCGTGCGGGTTTCGTTGCCGGGTGTGAGTGCTCTGTCGGGAGGTTCGTCGCCGTCGGTGGCCGTGGGTGGCCCGGGTGTGGGCCGGGCGCCGCCGGCGGCCGCGGCGCGTGGGGGCTCGTGGTGCACCCCGCCCCTTTCGCCCGTTCCGCCGTGGCTACTCTGGAGGCATGGACTACGTCTCCGCGCTCGTGCCCCCGGTCGTCATGGCCGTGTTCTTCGTCGGTGTGGTCAGGGTGATCGTGAAGACCCAGGGCGGGGCCGCCAAGGCCAAGGAGGACGCGGCCGTCGATGCCGCGCTCGCCCGCGTGGACGGCGCGTCCCAGCGCCCCGCCGCCGACGTCTGAGCGGACCCCGGCCGGCCGTAACCCCCCACCCCGGTACGGGCCTTCGTACGCCGAGAGGCCTTGCCGCCGGTCCGCGTGCCCTCGGCCGCCCCGGCACCCCCGTCGGCCCCACCCTTTCCGGGCCGTGCGCCCTTTTTGCTCGGGTTTGTAGTCATAGCGCACGTCCGGCACGCCATTGACCGGATCTCCCGCTATTGTTATGAGCTGTGCCTCGCCCATTGGGAGAACTCGAAGACGCGGTCATGACGCGGGTGTGGAAGTGGAACCGCCCGGTGACCGTTCGAGAAGTCCTGGAAGACCTCCAGCAGGAACGCTCGATCGCGTACACCACCGTGATGACCGTTTTGGACAATCTCCATCAGAAGGGCTGGGTCCGCCGTGAGGCGGAAGGCCGGGCCTATCGATATGAGGCCGTGTCGACACGCGCCGCGTACGCGGCGGCCCTGATGAACGACGCGTGGTCCCAGAGTGACAACCCGGCCGCCGCTCTCGTCGCCTTCTTCGGCATGATGAGCGAGGAACAGCGCCAGGCCCTCAGAGACGCCGTACGCATCGTCCAGGGCCCGGAAGAAACCCGTGAAGCCCCCGAAGCCCGGCAACCGGAAGCCGCCGAAGCCCGGCAAGAGGAGAACCCCGGCTCGGCGGAGGACGCCGACGGGCGATAGCGTCCGCTCATGTCAGCAGAGCGTCCCGAAGTCTCCGCAAAAGCCATCACCGTCCGGCGGGCCCGGACCAGCGATGTCCCGGCCGTGCGCCGCCTCCTCGATGCCTACGTCCGCGACCGCATCCTGCTCGACAAAGCCACCGTCACGCTTTACGAGGACATCCAGGAGTTCTGGGTCGCCGAACGCGACGACAACGCCGAGGTGGTCGGCTGCGGTGCGCTGCACGTCATGTGGGAGGACCTGGCGGAAGTGCGGACTCTGGCGGTGAAGCCCGGCCTCAAGGGCGCCGGCGTGGGTCATCGGTTGCTGGAGAAGTTGCTGGAGACCGCACGCTGGCTCGGCGTTCGACGGGTTTTCTGCCTGACCTTCGAAGTGGACTTCTTCGGGAAGCACGGCTTCGTGGAGATCGGGGAGACGCCGGTCGACACCGATGTCTACGCGGAGCTGTTGCGTTCCTATGACGAGGGCGTCGCGGAGTTCCTCGGTCTCGAACGAGTGAAGCCGAACACCTTGGGCAACAGCCGGATGCTTCTGCATCTGTGATCGCCAATGCCCTGGTGCCCTATGTCCGAAACGCGCATGTTTCCGGGCGGGTGCCGGGTGCCGAGTCGCTGCCGAGGGTTTGTGTTTTTCCGGCAAAAGCGGTTTGCTTTCCGACGTACTGCAGTACTGCATATAACAGGGGCGGCGAAACGGCGGACGCCGCACACCCCTGGTCCTCAACGTTATCGATGAAAGGAAATGCGGTGGCACAGAAGGTTCAGGTCCTTCTTGTCGACGACCTCGACGGCGGCGAGGCGGACGAGACCGTGACGTTCGCGCTGGACGGCAAGACGTACGAGATCGATCTCACGACCGCCAACGCGGACAAGCTGCGCGGTCTTCTGGAGCCCTATGTGAAGGGCGGGCGCCGTACCGGTGGCCGTGCTTCCGGCGGGCGTGGAAAGGCGCGTGCCGCTTCCGGCGGCAACCAGGACACCGCGGCCATCCGCGCCTGGGCGAAGGAGAACGGTTACGAGGTCAACGACCGGGGCCGTGTTCCCGCGTCGATTCGCGAGGCCTACGAGAAGGCCAACGGCTGATCCCGCCGGCCGGCGGGACGCCCGGCGCACCCGCGCCGCAGCCGGACCCGGTGACAGTGCGCTGCCACCGTATCCACCAGCCGTACGAGATCGGGGGCGCTCCCCTCGCGTCCCACGGCCGGAACGGCCGTCACACCCGGCATGCCCGGCATGCCCGGCATGGCCGGCAGCGAGGCGTCGACATCCTCGCGTCCCGGCCCGGGGGGCCGCAGCCACACGGCGGCCCCCTGCGCTGACGCCGCCCGCCCGGACGCGGCCCACGCGGGGCCGGCCGGTGCCGGTGCCTCCAGCGTGCCGCCCGGTCCCAGGGCACGCAGGTCCAGGGGCACCGGGCCCCACTCCAGCCACTCCAGCAGTCCCGGCAGCTCCTCCGCGCTGCCCGGAGCCACCAGGAGCTCCATGCGGTCGCCCCGGAGGATCACCGGGGAGCCCGGCGCGAGATGCCTCAGCGCCCGCGCGCCCGCCTCGGCCGGCACCTCCAGCACGTCGAACCGCACCCCCGTGACCAGCCGCAACGGCCGTCCGGGCGCGGTTGGCCAGCCCAGCTCGTGTTCGTACCAGTGCCGGGCCCCGGCGTCCGGGACGACGGGCCGGCGGGGCGGGGGGATCGTGGGCGTCGCGGGGGCGGGGCCAGCCATGCCAAGTGCAACCGCCGTAGCGGCATTCGGGTTACGCTGGGTGCCTCACCGGCTGCGCTGAGTGCCGGAGAGGGGTGCGCGTGGGGGTCCGGGGAGGCGCAAGGTTGTTCGCCCATAGCGGAGGGAACAGGGGCGCGCGGCATGGAGTGTCCGTCCCCGCGGGTAAGACATCCCTAGTGGGAGGGGGCGACACGCAGGACGGGCCGTCTCACGTTCGCCAACGGCGTACTGGCGAGTGGGGTAACTGCCTGGCCTGCGGGAACATCGTCTCGCACCATCGGGTTGGAGCAGATGTCGGCGCACAGGGTCAGGAGGCCATCGACGGTGTCGGCAGTTGGAATGAGCGGTCCCCGCTTGCGGGACTAAGCTGCGGAAGGACAGGGAGGGGAAGTTCCCCCCACTGCCTGACCGCTCTGAGGAGCGATTAACGATGTTCGAGAGGTTCACCGACCGCGCGCGGCGGGTTGTCGTCCTGGCTCAGGAAGAAGCCCGGATGCTCAACCACAACTACATCGGCACCGAGCACATCCTCCTGGGTCTCATCCACGAGGGCGAAGGTGTCGCCGCTAAGGCCCTGGAGAGCCTCGGCATTTCGCTTGAGGCGGTCCGCCAGCAGGTGGAGGAGATCATCGGTCAGGGCCAGCAGGCCCCGTCCGGGCACATTCCCTTCACCCCCCGTGCCAAGAAGGTCCTGGAGCTGTCGCTCCGCGAGGCCCTTCAGCTGGGCCACAACTACATCGGCACGGAGCACATCCTGCTCGGCCTGATCCGCGAGGGCGAGGGCGTCGCCGCCCAGGTCCTGGTCAAGCTGGGCGCAGACCTCAACCGGGTGCGGCAGCAGGTCATCCAGCTGCTCTCCGGTTACCAGGGCAAGGAGACCGCCACCGCGGGCGGCCCGGCCGAGGGCACGCCTTCGACCTCTCTCGTCCTGGACCAGTTCGGCCGGAACCTCACCCAGGCCGCTCGTGAGTCCAAGCTCGACCCGGTCATCGGGCGCGAGAAGGAGATCGAGCGGGTCATGCAGGTGCTGTCCCGCCGTACGAAGAACAACCCCGTCCTGATCGGTGAGCCCGGCGTCGGCAAGACCGCCGTCGTCGAGGGCCTCGCCCAGGCCATCGTCAAGGGCGAGGTGCCCGAGACCCTCAAGGACAAGCACCTCTACACGCTGGACCTCGGCGCCCTGGTCGCCGGCTCCCGCTACCGCGGTGACTTCGAGGAGCGCCTGAAGAAGGTGCTCAAGGAGATCCGCACCCGCGGCGACATCATCCTGTTCATCGACGAGCTGCACACGCTGGTCGGTGCGGGTGCCGCCGAGGGCGCCATCGACGCGGCGAGCATCCTCAAGCCGATGCTGGCCCGCGGCGAGCTCCAGACCATCGGCGCGACCACGCTGGACGAGTACCGCAAGCACCTGGAGAAGGACGCGGCCCTGGAGCGCCGTTTCCAGCCCATCCAGGTCGCCGAGCCGTCCCTGCCGCACACGATCGAGATCCTCAAGGGCCTGCGCGACCGGTACGAGGCGCACCACCGCGTCTCCATCACGGACGAGGCCCTGGTCCAGGCGGCCACCCTGGCCGACCGCTACATCTCGGACCGCTTCCTGCCGGACAAGGCGATCGACCTGATCGACGAGGCCGGTTCCCGGATGCGCATCCGCCGGATGACCGCTCCGCCGGACCTGCGCGAGTTCGACGAGAAGATCGCCGCCGTCCGCCGGGACAAGGAGTCCGCGATCGACTCGCAGGACTTCGAGAAGGCCGCCTCCCTGCGCGACAAGGAGAAGCAGCTCCTCGCCGCCAAGGCGAAGCGGGAGAAGGAGTGGAAGGCCGGCGACATGGACGTCGTCGCCGAGGTCGACGGCGAGCTGATCGCCGAGGTCCTCGCCACGGCCACCGGCATCCCGGTCTTCAAGCTGACCGAGGAGGAGTCCAGCCGCCTGCTCCGCATGGAGGAGGAGCTGCACAAGCGGGTCATCGGCCAGAACGACGCCGTCAAGGCGCTGTCGAAGGCGATCCGCCGTACGCGTGCGGGCCTGAAGGACCCGAAGCGTCCGGGTGGTTCGTTCATCTTCGCCGGCCCGTCCGGTGTCGGTAAGACCGAGCTGTCCAAGGCGCTCGCCGAGTTCCTCTTCGGTGACGAGGACGCGCTGATCTCCCTCGACATGTCGGAGTTCAGCGAGAAGCACACGGTCTCCCGCCTCTTCGGTTCGCCCCCCGGCTACGTGGGCTACGAGGAGGGCGGCCAGCTGACGGAGAAGGTCCGCCGCAAGCCGTTCTCGGTCGTCCTGTTCGACGAGGTCGAGAAGGCCCACCCGGACATCTTCAACTCGCTGCTGCAGATCCTGGAGGACGGTCGCCTGACCGACTCCCAGGGCCGGGTCGTGGACTTCAAGAACACGGTCATCATCATGACGACCAACCTCGGCACCCGGGACATCTCCAAGGGCTTCAACCTCGGCTTCGCCGCCGCGGGTGACACGAAGACCAACTACGAGCGCATGAAGAACAAGGTGTCGGACGAGCTGAAGCAGCACTTCCGCCCCGAGTTCCTCAACCGCGTGGACGACGTGGTCGTCTTCCCGCAGCTCACGCAGGAGGACATCCTGCGGATCGTCGACCTGATGGTCGGCAAGGTGGACGAGCGCCTGAAGGACCGGGACATGGGCATCGAGCTGTCCCAGTCCGCCAAGGAGCTGCTGTCCAAGAAGGGTTACGACCCGGTGCTGGGCGCCCGGCCGCTGCGCCGCACGATCCAGCGCGAGATCGAGGACACGCTCTCGGAGAAGATCCTCTTCGGCGAGCTGCGCCCCGGTCACATCGTGGTCGTGGACACCGAGGGCGAGGGCGACGCCGCCACCTTCACCTTCCGCGGTGAGGAGAAGTCGGCCCTGCCGGACGCCCCGCCGATCGAGCAGGCCGCGGGTGGGGCTGGTCCCAACCTGAGCAAGGACGCGTAAGCCTCCGGCGGTTCAGCCGGGTGAAGGGGCCGGTGCCTTTGGGCACCGGCCCCTTCAGTGCCGTTCCAGGGTCACTTCGGCGTGGGGGAAGAGGGCCTTGAAGGAGGGGAGCGAGGAGCCGGGGAGGGGCGCCACGCTCACCGAGCGCAGGCCCGGCAGCCTGGATGACAGAACGGACAGTTCTTCCGCGCCGAATGCTGAGGAAACACGCAGACTGCGAATGCCGGGAAGTTCCGGTACGAGGTGCATGCCCCGGCAGGGGCTCCCCTCCAGATTGAGCCCGATGAGGGCGGGCAGTTCGGTGACCCGCCTCCAGTCGTCGGCCGTCAGCCCCGCGGTCAGCAGTCCGAGGCTGAGCATGCGCAGCTTCGTCCAGTGCTCCAGCCCGCGCAGCCCTGTGGTGTCGATGCTGTGCTCGCCGAGGTGGAGGAACATCAGCGGAGCGTCGATGGGCAGGGTGTGGCGCAGGTCGGTGCCCGGCAGCCGCTGGCTCACGGAGAGCCTGGTGAGCGACCGCAAGGCCCGTAGACCGGTCGGATCGGCGATGCCGGCGCAGTCGAACTGTGCGAGAGGCAGCTCCGCCAGGCCGTCCACACCTCCTGCCGCAGGGCAGGAGTACACCGACAGCGCGCGCAGTGAACGGAACGGTGACAGGGCGCCCAGATCGGTGAGTCCCGAGTTGCCCGACAGGATCAGTGCTGCCACCGCCTCGGGTGCCGGTACCGCGGCCAGGACGTCCTCGATCCCGTGCCCGCCCAGGAAGTGCAGGCGCTGCCAGGGACGCATCCGGGCCACGGCCGCGCGCTGTTCGGCCGACTCGCAGGTCAGGACGAGGTCCGTGCGGTCCAGGTGGTCCAGGACCTCCGCCGCGTAGACATCGGCGTCGAAACGCCGCCACGTGCCCACCAGTTGCCGCCGCACCTCCAGGTCCGGGTGGTCCCGGAACCGTCGCAGCACCGCCAGTGCCCCCTCCGGCTCCTCCTCCCCGAGGAGTGAGGCGGAGACCGTGACTCCGTGGGCCTCCTCGTCCGTGAGGTCCTCCGGGCCCGGCAGCAACTCCAGCACCAGCGGGCCCGCTTCCGCCAGAGTCCTCGCGTCCTGCGTCGTCCGCGGCGGGATCAGCGCGCCCGCCCGCTCCTCGACCTCCGCCCGGACGACCGGGTCCACGGCCGTCGCGTGCTCCAGGCAGGCCAGCGCCAGCAGGGTCAGGCGGGGGGTGTCCCGGGCCAGCAGCTGCCGTAGGACGGAGGCCCGTTCGCGAGGCCGGGCGTGGGCCACCGCCATGCGGATGACGTCCTCCCACTGGGTGTCGTCGGCGTGGCTGACGAGGACGTCCAGGTGGCCCTCCTCCACCGCGTAGCGGGCGCCCAGGTAGTCCTGGAAGGTGCGGTGGACGAAGTCGACCACTCCCTCGGCCGGCTGGTGCAGCAGGCCGCTGCGCAGCAGCAGTGCCCGCAGTACCGTCGCCGCGTCCCCGGACGCCGACGCGATCGTGGGCAGACAGCGTTCCACGATCCCCTCGGCCGTATCGAGGTCCATCTCCGTGCGGCCGCTCAGCACCAGCGCGTAGGCCAGCCGCTGGAGCAGCTCCAGCTGCGCCTCCTCGCCCAGCTCGGCGCCCATGCCCCGCTCCCGGTCCCGGCGGGCGAGGAGCATCGCGAGGGCGGCGTCGTACAACTCCTTGCGGCCGGTGGGGAGATAGCCCCGGCGTTCGCGGTGCAGGGCGCAGATCAGGCCGCACATCAGGGGGTTGGTGGCCAGCCGGGCCAAGTCGCGTTTGGTGCGCAGGGAGTCCAGGAGCGGCTGTTCGTACTCCGGTGCGCGCGCCGCCTCGTGCCAGCGGCGCGTGAACGTGGCCACCTCGGTGCGGCGCATCGGGGCCAGGGTCAGTTCCCGGAAGCCCTCCTGGGCCAGCCAGTCGGGGCGTACGGCGGTCGGGCGGGAGGTCAGCAGGACGGCGTTGCCGGGGTAGGCCGCGAGCAGCGAGCGCAACCAGTCGCGGACGCGGTGGCGGTCGGCGGCCGGGATCTCGTCCAGGCCGTCGACCAGGACCAGGCCCCGGCCCGCGGCCAGCACCCGCTCGGCCCAGCCCCGCGGCGGGGTCAGCGGGCAGCTCACCGCCGTCAGGAAGCCGTCCGGCGCGGGCAGGGGACCGGTGCGGATCAGGGTGCGCAGCGGCAGGACGTACGGGATCCGGTCGGCGGCGCGGGCCGCGGTGACCGCCAGCCACTGCACCAGCGTCGTCTTGCCGGAGCCGGCGTCGCCGCGCAGCAGCACCCGGGAGCCGCCGGCCAGCGCCTCCTCGGCGGGCAGCCGGCCGGGCGTCGCGGGCGGGCGCTCGTGGAGCTCCAGGTCGGACGGCCGCTCGTCCTCGGTGGTCGCCTCCAGGCTCAGATAGGCGACTTCGAGCGGCCACCGGTCGGGGGAGTCGCGCAGGTCGATGCCGTAGATGGTGATGTGGTCGTGGCGGTCGGCGAGGTAGGGGAGGTAGCGGCGTTCGAAGGCGGCGTCGCGGGCGTCGGGGCGCGGGGTGCGGGCGATCAGCTCGTCCACCTTCGCTATGAGTTCCGCCTGAGCACGGCTCTGCTCGACCAGGGTGCGGGCCACGAAGGTGGACCGCCGGGTGAAGAACTCCAGGATGTGCAGGCAGGCCCACTCGGTGGCGGAGTCGAGGAAGTGGCGGGCGTCCGTGGAGAGGGGCTGCGGGTTCAGGAAACCGGAGTGGTGGCGCAGCTGCCGGGCGAGTTCGGCGGCGCCCAGCCGTACGGCCTGTACGTCGTCCATGTCCAGGTCGCCGAGGGCGAGCAGGCGGCGGGCGAGCGCGTCGGCGACGGCCGCCTGCTCGTCGGCGGGGAACGGGGGCTCGCCCGGTGACTCCACCGCCTGGGCCACGATCCGTCCGGCGAGCCGGTGGACATCCTTCTCGCCCAGCGTCCGCTTCTCGCCCCGGAACGACACCAGTGCCGACAGCCGTACCGGCCGGTCGACCAGGCCCGCGCCCGGACCGTCCTGGACGAACAGCTTTCTGACCAGCGGGCCGATCAAGCCGGAGACCAGCTTGCCGCCCAGGACGACCGGCTCCATGCGCCACCCCCGTGTGCGTAGACGTACGGAGGGAGCCTAGTCAGCGTGCGCGGCGCGCGTTACGACAACTGGCCGTCGTAGTCCGGCAGCTTGAAGGTCTTCTCGGCGTGGCCGCCGGAGAGGTCCGTGGCGTTGTTGCCGATGTTGGCGATGATCGTGTAGCCGTCGGTCTCGATGCCGACGCGCTGGGCGGTCTTGTAGGCGGCTACGTCCTTGAAGAGGTCGGTCAGGCGGCGGACGTGCAGGCCGGAGACCTTGTAGCCGTCGTGTTCGAGGTTGTACTGGGTGGGCCAGTACAGGACGCCGGGGCGGGCGGTGACAAAGAAGAGGGAGACGCCGTGCTCCTGGGCGTAGCGGGCGGCGTCCAGGACGGGCCGGTTGGCGGGCTGGGGGTAGCTGAAGCCGAAGTCGGTCTCCAGCGTGGTGTTGTCGATGTCGAAGACGATCGCCTGCTTCTCGCCGGGCCGGGCGGCGGCGATGCGCTGCTTCAGGTACGGCAGGGCCTGGTCCATGACCGCCTGGCAGTCCTTCTGCCAGGCGGCGTAGTCGACCTTCGCGGCCGCGGTGGTGACGGTGGCGGGGGCGGTGGTCGCGGAGCGGGCCGGGGCCGCCGTCGTGCCGTCCGCCGCCTGTACGGCCGGGGCGGTCTGTACGGCCAGGGCGGCCAGCGCGGCCACGGAGACGGCGGTCACGGAGCTGCGGCGCGCCCAGGGGCGTCTGGTCATCGCTGGGGTCCTCTCACGTCCGGACGCGCGTCCGTACGCGTCCTGAATGTCAGGGGCATGATCTGTGCCGGGGGTGGCGCGAGAGGAACCGTAGGGTTACCGGACGGTAGGCGGATAGAGGTCCGCGTCACAATTCCGGGTCCGCCGGGTCATCCGGCCGGTGATGTGCCGCACGAGAGGTAAGTCACCTACTAACCCACCCGGTGAACGTAAATATGGGGATAAAAGGGACTTTTATTGTCGAAGTCGCCGAGGGGGAGCGGGCAAAACCGCGAAGTCAGGGGCGGTGTCCGCCGAAGGGGACGGGTGTCGGGAATCGGCCGGTTTTGTGGTGCACCTACTACTCATCGCCGTAGATGGGCCCTTTGTCGGGCCTGGGGGTGCTCGGTTACCAAGTAATGGCCGCTTCGGTGGATGTCCTCGTGGACGTCCGCGCACCGGGTGGCCGACCAGTCCCCGAGTTCACGAGGTCACGATGTTCCGACGCTTCACGTCCCGCTCCGCCCGTACGTCCTCGCTCCGCACCCGCGTGGCCGTCCTGGTCGCCGGCTTCGGCGCCACGGCCGTGCTGGGCACCGGGGTCGCGAGCGCCGCCACCGCGTCCGCCACGTCCTGGGTCGACCCGGTGAAGCACTACACGCTCTCCGCCGGCTACATGCAGGCCGGCAGCCACTGGGCCGCCAAGCACAGTGGCCAGGACTACGCCGTCCCGACCGGCACCGAGGTCGTCGCCGCGCACGGCGGCACCGTCGTCAAGGCCGGCCCCAACGGCGCCGGTGACGGCCCGGCGTACGGCAACGCCATCGTCATCAAGCACGGCAACGGCACCTACTCGCAGTACGCGCACCTGTCCCGCGTCGACGTGCGGATCGGCCAGGTCGTGGCGACCGGCCAGCACATCGCGCTGTCCGGCTCCACCGGCAACTCCACCGGCCCCCACCTGCACTTCGAGATCCGTACCACCCCGAACTACGGCTCCGCCGTCAACCCGGTCGCGTTCCTGCGCGCCCACGGTGTGACGGTCTGACCTAGTCCTTGCGGCGGGCGTGTTCGTGCGCCTGCCGGATCATGTCCAAGGCGACTTCGAGAACGGCCTCGCGCTTCTTCCCGGAGTCGCCTTCGAGGTCCTGCATCACGAACATCCCGGCGTGCAGCGTGAACATCGCGCTGACCGAGCGGACTTGGTCCACCAGCTCCGCGTCGGGGGTGATGAGGATGTCCCGCAGCCCGCGCATGCGGTCCTTGAAGGTGTCGCCGATGCGCAGTTCGCGCACCGTCGCCTGGTTCTCCTGCATGAAGCGGAAGAGCGGTTCCGCGCCCGCGAGCGCCTCGCTGTAGCGGCGGATGATCTCCTCTTTGGTCTCCAGGGTGGCCGGCTGCCGTCTGCCCCACTCGATCAGATCTTCGATCGGTTTCGTCAGGTCCTCGAAGAGGCTGACGATGATCTCTTCCTTCGTCTTGAAGTGGTAGTACAGCGCCGCCTTGGTGACGTCGAGGCGCTCGGCGATCTCCCGCAGGGAGGTCTTCTCATAGCCCTGCTCCGCGAAGAGTCCGAGGGCAACGTCCTGGATGCGCTGGCGGGTGTTGCCGCGGCGCTGCTGCTTGGTGCCGTCCATGGTGCCGCCCATCCTCGTACTCCTCGTGCCCCCGCGGAAACTTACTTGACGCCCGGCTAGTAACCCCTCTACCTTCCCAGTGTAGTGAGAACTAGCCGGGCGGCAAGTAAGTTATGCCCCGGGGGAACGGGAAGACGATGGTGGACACGGTCGAAGGCGTCGGGGCGGGCAAGCGCCCCAGAAGTGTGCGAGTGGTGCTGCTGGCGCTCATGATCGCGATGATGCTCGCGATGCTCGACAACATGATCGTCGGCACGGCGATGCCCACGATCGTGGGCGAACTGGGCGGTCTGGAGCACCTCTCCTGGGTCGTCACCTCCTACACCCTGGCCACCGCGGCCTCGACCCCGGTCTGGGGCAAGATCGGCGACATGTACGGGCGCAAGGGCGCCTTCCTGGGCTCCATCGTGATCTTCCTCGTCGGCTCGGCACTGAGCGGCATGGCCCAGGACATGGGCCAGCTGATCGCGTTCCGGGCCGTGCAGGGGCTCGGCGCCGGCGGGCTCATGGTCGGCGTCATGGCGATCATCGGCGACCTGGTGCCGCCCCGGGAGCGGGGCAAGTACCAGGGCATGATGGCCGGTGTCATGGCGCTGGCCATGATCGGCGGTCCGCTGGTCGGCGGCACCATCACCGACAACTGGGGCTGGCGCTGGGCCTTCTACATCAACCTGCCGCTGGGCGCCGTCGCCCTCGCACTGGTCACCGTCGTCCTCCAGCTGCCGAAGAAGCGGTCCAAGGCGGGCATCGACTACCTGGGCGTCGCCCTGCTGACCGCCGGCATCACCGCGATCGTGCTGGTCACCACCTGGGGCGGCACCGAGTACGCCTGGACCTCCGCGCGGATCATGGAGCTGACCGGCATCGGCGTGGCCGCGCTGATCGGGTTCGTGTTCTGGCAGACCAAGGCCGCCGAGCCGGTCCTGCCGCTGCACATCTTCAAGAGCCGCAACTTCACCCTGATGGCCGTCATCGGCTTCATCACCGGGTTCGTGATGTTCGGCGCCACGCTCTTTTTGCCCCTGTACCAGCAGGCCGTGCAGGGCGCGTCCGCGACCAACTCGGGACTGCTGCTCCTGCCGATGCTCGGCGCGATGCTGCTGACCTCGATGGTCGCCGGACGGATCACCACCAACAGCGGCCGGTACAAGGTGTTCCCGGTCGTCGGCGGCGTCCTGATGATCGTCGGCCTGTACCTGCTGTCGACGATGGACACCGGCACGACCCGGTTCACCTCCGGCGTCTACATGGCCGTGGTCGGCGCGGGCATGGGCTGCCTGATGCAGATCACCATGCTGGTCGCGCAGAACAGCGTGCAGCTGAAGGACATGGGCGTGGCCTCGTCCTCGGCCACCCTGTTCCGTACGCTCGGCTCCTCCTTCGGCGTCGCCATCATGGGCGCGCTGTTCAACCACCGCGTCCAGGACGTCATGGCCGAGCGGGCCGGCACGGTCGGCACACAGATCACCGCCAAGTCGGCGCAACTGGACGCGGACAGCCTGGCCAAGCTGCCGGCGGCGGCCCGCGAGGCCTACCAGCACGCGGTGTCCTCGGGCACGCACTCCGCGTTCCTGCTCGGCGCCGTGATCGCCGTGCCGGTGCTGATCGCGGCCCTGTTCGTCAAGGAGGTGCCGCTCAAGGGCGGCCCGAAGGCCTCCGGCGAGGGCGCCGACGCGGTGCCGCAGCCGATGGCCGAGGCCGTCTGAGCCTCCCGGTACCGAAGGCCCCGGTGTGCGTGTCCGCCACCGGGGCCTTCGGCCGTTTCCCGGGGGTGGGGGGCGTCCTCCAGGTATCCGCGGGCGCGAAGTGGCCCGGGAAAAAGCGGAGTGACGCCCTGGCCCGCCGTGGGCGTCAGCGCAGGGTGTAGCCCCCGTCGGGGTACAGCGTCGAGCCGGTCGTGAAGCCGTTGGTGAAGAGGAACACCACGGCCTGCGCGATCTCGTCCTCCGTGCCGAGCCGGTGCAGCAGCGTGTCCCTGCGGTACTGCGCGAACGCGGCCTCCCGGTCCGGGGCGGGACGGCCCGCCCACAGGTTCCCGTCGACGGTGCCGGGCGAGACGACGTTGACCCGGACCGGCGCCAGCTCGACCGCCAGACCGCGCCCCAGCCCCTCGATCGCGGCGTTGCAGGCCGCGTACGCGGGCGCGGGCGCCGGCGGGCGGGCACCGGCCGCGCCGGACATCAGCACCACCGAGCCGTCGGCGGCCAGCTTCGGCGCGGCGTGCCGGACGGCGTGGTACTGCCCCCAGAACTTGGAGGCGAACGGGCTCTCGGCGTCCTCGTCGCTCAGGGCGAGCATCGGGCCCACCCGGTAGGAGGCGGCGGAGGTGAACAGGTGGTCCACCCGCTCCAGCGGCGCGAAGAACGCGGCCAGGGACGCCTTGTCGGTGATGTCCACGGTCCGCCAGGAGGCCGCCGGTCCCAGCCGCTGCGCGGCGGCGGCCAGCCGGGCCGGCGTCCGCCCTCCGAGCACCACCTCGGCACCCGCCGCGACGACCTGGTGCGCCACCCGCAGCCCGATGCCCGACCCGCCGCCGATCAGCACCACGGTGCGCCCTCGGAGGGCCGCGGCGCCCGGCACGGACCCGGGATCGGGGGACGCGGCGGAAGAGGGGTCGGGGGAAGGGGGGCGGCTGCTCATCGGCGCTCCGTGCGGCCCGGGGAGGACAGGGACGACCGTGATCAACTCGCCGTCTCCCGGCGGTATTCCGCACCCGGCGGCCGCCGGTGGCCGCCCCTACCTCTCCCCGGCCGCGGGCAGCACCGGATAGCTGCCGGTGTTGGTCGGGGCGTGCTCCGGCAGCCACAGGACGGCCACCGCGCCCTCCGCGGGCAGGCCGGCGGGGCGCACGTTGCGGAAGGTCAGCCGGGCGCCGAGGACGCGCGCCTGACCGGCCGCGATGGTCAGCCCCAGGCCGTGGCCCTGCCCGGCGCGGTCCTCGCTGCCGGTGCGGAACCGGCTCGGCCCCTCGGCCAGCAGCTCCTCGGGGAAGCCGGGACCGTGGTCGCGGACCCGGATGACCCGGCCCTCCACGGTGACCTCGATCGGCGGGCGGCCGTGCCGGGCGGCGTTGGCGAGCAGGTTGAAGAGCACCCGCTCCAGTCGCCGCGGATCGGTGGTGACCTCCGACTCGTGCACCACCTGTACGGCGACGCCCGGGTCCTTGGCCGCGACCCGGCGCGCCACGAACTCGCCCAGCATGATGTCCTGGAGCTCCGCCCGCTCCGAGGCGCTGTCCAGCCGGGCCACCTCCAGCACGTCCTCGACCAGCGTGCGCATCGCCTTCGCCCGGTCCAGGACCAGCTCCGTGGGCCGGCCGGGCGGCAGCAGCTCGGCCGCCGTCAGCAGTCCGGTCACCGGGGTGCGCAGCTCGTGCGCGATGTCGGCCGTGACCCGCCGCTCGGCCTCCAGCCGCTGCCGCAGCGCGTCCGCCATGGCGTCCACCGCGCGCGCGAGATCGTCGGTCTCGTCCCGTACGACCCCGCCGATGGCCTCCCGCACCCGTACGTCGGTCTCGCCCTTGGCGACCCGGTTCGCCGCCGCCGCGGCCTTCCGCAGCCGGCGGGAGAGCTGGCCGCCGATCAGCACGCCCAGCGCGCTGCCGCCGAGCACCACCGCGACCGAGCCGATGATCAGGGCCTGGTCGAGGTCCCTGAGCATGTCGGTGCTGCGGTCGGGCAGGTGCATGTGCACGGACAGCACATGCCCGCCCTTGACCGGCACGGCCGCCCAGATGTCCGGATCCTTGCCGTGCTGGGAGACGTCACTGGCCCGCCGGCTCCGCCCGACGCTCTCGCGCAGCGCCTCCGGCAGCTCGGGGTCGTCCACCTTGACGTAGGGGAAGACCGGTCCCCGGTTCAGCTCGTAGTTGCGCTGGGCCAGCATCAGGCGGTCGTTGGCCAGCTCGCGCGCGTTGTCCAGCATCGAGACACGGGCCGCGTTGTGCACGACCAGGCCGAGCACGACCGTCACCAGACCGGCCACCAGCGCGATCGCCGCGCTCAGCTTCCATCTGAGCCCCGTGCGCAGTCCCGCGCGCTCCATGCGCCGGACCGGGTGCCGCAGGATTGCCCGCATACCGCCCCGCTCAGGCCTTCAGCTTGTAGCCGAAGCCGCGGACCGTCTCGATCCGGTCCTGGCCGATCTTCTGCCGCAGCCGCTGGACATGCACGTCCACGACCCGGGTGTCCCCGCCCCAGCCGTAGTCCCACACGCGTTCCAGCAGCTTGTCGCGGGAGAGCACGGTGCCCGGCGCGGAGGAGAACTCCAGCAGCAGCCGCATCTCCGTCGGGGTGAGCGCCACCGGCCGCCCGGCCCGCCGTACTTCCATGCCGTCGGTGTCGATCACCAGGTCCCCGAAGGTCAGCGTGCCGGCGACCGCGGCCCCCGATTCCTGCGCCCGCTCCCCGCCGGCGTGCCCGAAGCGGCGCAGCACCGCGCGGATCCGGGCGACCAGCACGGCACCGTCGAACGGCTTGGTCACGTAGTCGTCGGCGCCCGCCTCCAGACCGAGGACGACGTCGATGGAGTCGGCGCGCGCCGACAGCATGATCACCGGCACGGTCGACTCGTCCCGGATCCGCCGGCACAGGCTGACCCCGTCCAGGCCGGGCACCATGACGTCCAGCAGGGCGATGTCGGGGCGGTTCGCCCGGAACGCCTCCAGGCCCGACAGGCCGTCGGGCATCGCGGTGACCGCGAAGCCGTCCCGCTCCAGGGCGAGCTGGGTGGCCTCGCGGATGACATCGTCGTCCTCGACGAACAGGACGTGGGTCTGGTCTGCCATCCCGGTGCTCTCAGTCCTCGTGGTGTGCGTGTGGGGGATCAGGTGGCCGGCACGGGCCGCGGGGACCCGTCGGCGGACTTGCCGTACTCGTTGCGGGTGGGTTTGCCCGGGACGAACCGGCCCGCCTTCCAGGTGTAGGGGGTCACGACATCCCCGGAGGGGCTGGAGATCGGGTCGTCCTGCTCGTAATACTGCCTGGTCACCGACAGGGTGCCGCGGTCGATCTCCGCATAGACCGGGGACTCCTCGCTCTTGAAGACGTTCTTGAACACGCCGTCGTCGTCCCGGTACACGTACGAGCCGATGCCGACCCAGTCCGCGCAGGTCATCACGTTGATGACGACGTCGTCCACCGGGGCGTCGGTGAGATCGCCGTACGAGACGTCCACCTGGTAGTCGTCGCCGTCACACGGCTTCAGCTCCCGTTTGACCGCCGGGGACACCTGGGGGTCGCGTTTGAGCAGCGCCACGGCGTCCACCCGCCGGAACTTGCCGAAGGCGCTCGCGGAGGGGGAGGCACCGGCCACCGCCCCGGCCGAGGCGTGCGCCGGGCCCTCGTCCCGGGCGCCGGTGCCCCCGCTGCCGCAGGCGGCGAGGAAAAGGGCGAGGGCGGCGAGCGCGGTCCCCACCGCGATCACCGCCTGTGAACTCCCTCGGACCCGTTCGGGTCCGGCCCCGGTCAGGCCGCGCAACGCTCCCGCTCCTCACGCTCCAGCGCGCGTGCGTCCAGATCGCGGGCCTCCAGCTCCTCCCGGAGCCGGGCGAGCGCCCGGTGCAGCGTGCTCTTGACCGTACCGGCCGACATGCCGAGGGCCGCGGCCGTCTCCTCTGTGGACATCTGCTCCCAGTGTCGCAGCACCACGACACTGCGCTGCTTCGGTGCGAGCACCTTCAAGACGTCCATCAGCAGGGCCCGGTCGGCGTGCTGCTCGGTGGAGTCGTCCACGGAGGCGTCCGGCAGCTGCTCGGTCGGCACCTCTTCCAGCTTGCGCGCCCGCCACCACTCGGTCCGCGTGTTGATCATGACCCGGCGCAGATAGGCGTCGGCGAGCCGCTTGTCGGCTATGCCCTCCCAGCGGCCGTACGTCCGCACCAGCGCGGTCTGCAGCAGGTCCTGGGCGTCGATCGGGTCCGGAACCAGCCGGCGGGCGCTGCGCAGCAGCGCGTCCTGCCGGGTGCGGACGTACTCCTCGAATTCGAGCACCTCGCCCTGCGCCATGATCAACCGCCTCCGTTCCCCGTCGCGCCTCCGGCTCGTGCCGGAAGTCCCGCTGTCCCCGCGCCCGGTGGTCCGCCGGGCACGGAGAAGAAGCTACGGAGCGGTTGTCACGGGGCTGTGCGGACCAGCCTGCGGCCGGCACTCGGCTATCCGTCGGTTGTGTAACGGAAGCCGTAACGGGGTAAGCCACACGGGAGTTGAGTCCCGTTATGGGCGGTTTTGCCGTATTCGGTCCTTCGTAACGGACGCGGCGGCGCTGTGACCCGGCTGTGCCTCAGCCCAGCGGCAGCCGGTACAGGCCGCCGGGCAGCGGCTCCACCAGACCGTCCGCGACCAGCCCGTCCAGCGCGCGGGCCCGCTGCACCGGCTCGTGCCACACCCGGTCCAGCACCGCCTGCGGCACCGGCGCGTGCGCCTCCCGCAGCACGGCCAGCAGCTTGCCGCGCACCTGCCGGTCGGTGCCGGCGTACGTCTGCCCGCGCCGCGGCGGTCCCGAGTGCTCCGGCTTGCCCGCCAGCCGCCAGGCGCACTGCCCGGCGATCGGGCACCGCCCGCACCCCTCGTTCTTCGCCGTGCACACCAGCGCGCCCAGCTCCATGGAGGCGGCGGCCCAGCGCGCGGCGGTCCGCTCGTCCTCGGGCAGCAGCTCCCGCGCCAGGCGCCGCTCGGCGGCCGTGGTCGCGTTCGGCGGGTACTGCACCCCGGTCACCGCCCGCGCGATCACCCGGCGCACATTGGTGTCCAGCACCGCGTGCCGCTGCCCGTACGCGAACGAGGCGACGGCCGCCGCCGTGTACTCGCCGATCCCGGGCAGCGCCAGCAGCTGCGCGTGGTCCGTCGGCACGTCCCCGCCGTGCCGCTCCGTTATGGCGACCGCGGCGCCGTGCAGCCGCAGGGCGCGGCGCGGGTAGCCGAGCCGGCCCCAGGCGCGCACCGCCTCGCCCGGCGCCTCCTTCGCCAGGTCGGCGGGGCGCGGCCAGCGGGCCAGCCATTCCTCGTAGACGGGCAGGACCCGGTTCACCGGGGTCTGCTGGAGCATGAACTCGCTGACCATCACGCCCCACGGGCCCGCCTCCGGGCGGCGCCAGGGGAGGTCACGGGCATGGGCGTCGAACCAGGCGATCACGGGGGCGTGGAGCTTCTCAGTCATGTCCCTTCGATCCTGCCACGGGCGGCCGGGCGTCGTGCGTGAGGGCGCGGTCACCGAGCGTGGCGGAATAGGAAGAACCGTGCCGACCAACGCAGTTACCGGAATGATGATCCGGAAAAGTTCTCTCCGCCACGGCGGGTGACGCGAGCAAGCGCGGTGATCTCTCGTACAGTTTGCGCGTGGGATCTCTGCGCAATCCGGTCGGGCCGCTTCCCTCCTCCATCTACTGGCGTCGGAGGGTCGTACTGCTGTCCGTGGTCGCCCTGTTGGCGCTCGTGATCACGCTGATCGTCACCACCGGTGGCGGGGGCGGCAAGAAGAACACCGCCGGGTCCGACGGCAAGAACCCCACGCACACCATCACGCCCGGACCGAGTCCGTCCGGCTCCGCGATCAGCCAACACCCGGGCGGACGCGACGAGTCGGGCGGCGGCGACACCGGTGGCGGCGCGGACTCCGGGGGTTCCGGCGACGGCGGTGCGACGGGGGCGGCCGGGGGTTCCGGCGGTTCGTCCGGCGCCGGTGGGTCCTCCGGCTCGGCCGGTTCCTCCGGGGCGGGTGCGGGTTCCGGTGCCGCCGTCGCCGCGGGCGACGCGCTCCCCGGATCCTCCACACTGCCCGACTGCACGTCCGGCACGGTGGAGTTGAGCCTGCGCAGCGTGCGCAACTCCTACTCGCCGGACCAGACGCCGACCTTCGAACTCACCGCGAAGAACGGCTCGTCGGCGGACTGCAAGGTCGATCTCGGCCCGCGCCGCGCGGTGTTGACGATCACCCCGGCGGACGGCGACGACGCGTTCTGGTCCTCCGACGACTGCCCCAAGGGCCCGGGCAGTCTGGCCTTCCGGGTGCCGGCGGGGCAGAGCATCACCTACACCGTGAAGTGGGACCGCGAGCCGAGCGCCGCCCACTGCGGAACGCCGTCCGGCGGCCCGGCCAAGCCGGGCACCTACCTGCTGGAGGCCAAGACCCCCGGCTACGGCAAGCTCCAGGCGTCGTTCGTCCTGTCGGCGGACTAGGTCACGGGCCCGCGCCCCGAGGGGGCGCGGTGCTGTGACGATATGCGGCTCCGCCGCGTGGGCGCGAGCAATCACGACGCACCCGCAGCCGCCGAGCGACCGGCAGACCCGAGCTCTCAGGCGCCCGGCCGAAACCTCAGACGTACCGCTCCAGGATCGACGACTCGGCCAGCCGCGACAGCCCCTCCCGGACGCTGCGGGCCCGCGCCTCGCCCACGCCGTCCACGGTCTGGAGGTCGTCCACGCTCGCGGCCAGCAGCTTCTGCAGGCCCCCGAAGTGCTCCACCAGCCGGTCGATGATGGCGCCCGGCAGCCGCGGCACCTTCGCCAGCAGCCGGAAGCCGCGCGGCGAGACCGCCGAGTCCAGCGACTCGGGCGACGCGGTGTAGCCCAGCGCACGCGCCACCGTGCCCAGTTCCAGCAGCTCCGCGTGGGTCAGCGCGTCCAGCTCCGCCAGCGCCTCCTCGACCGTGCGGGACCGCTTCGCCGTCGGCTCCGGTACGTAGTCGCGGACGACCAGCTCGCGGTCCGGCTCGACGCCGGCGATCAGCTCCTCCAGCTGGAGCGCGAGAAGCCGGCCGTCGGTGCCCAGCTCGACCACGTACTCGGCGATCTCGGTGGCGATCCGGCGGACCATCTCCAGCCGCTGCGCGACCGCCGAGACGTCCCGGACCGTCACCAGGTCCTCGATCTCCAGCGCCGACAGCGTGCCCGCGACCTCGTCCAGCCGCAGCTTGTACCGCTCCAGGGTCGCCAGCGCCTGGTTCGCACGGGAGAGGATCGCCGCCGAGTCCTCCAGGACGCGCCGCTGACCGTCCACGTACAGGGCGATCAGCCGCATCGACTGGGAGACCGAGACCACCGGGAAGCCGACCTGCTTGCTCACCCGGTCCGCCGTGCGGTGCCGCGTGCCCGTCTCCTCCGTGGGGATCGTCGGGTCCGGCACCAGCTGGACGCCCGCGCGCAGGATCTTCGACAGGTCCGACGACAGCACGATGCCGCCGTCCAGCTTGCAGAGCTCCCGCAGCCGGGTGGCCGTGAACTCGACGTCCAGCACGAACCCGCCCGTGCACATCGCCTCGACCGTCTTGTCCGAGCCGAGGACGATGAGCCCGCCGGTGTTGCCGCGCAGAACCCGTTCCAGGCCGTCCCGCAGGGGCGTGCCCGGCGCCACGGCGCTCAGCGAGGCGCGCATCAGACCATCGGAACCGGCACTCCCACCGGACTTGCCGGGAGCCGCTGCCCGGTCGTTGGCTGCCACTGCACTCCTCCGGTCGCAGGTTCTGACGCGCTCCCGCACCCGCACTCGGTTCGTACGGACGGGCGAGACCAGGGCAAAGTCTACCGGCGCCCCTCCGCCTCCCGTGGGGCCTCTCGGCGACGGGAGCGCGGCAGAACCCGCAGCGCGTCCCCCATGTCGGCGACCTCCAGCACCTTCATGCCGGACGGCACCTTCCCCGGATCGGACGGCACGAGGGCGTGTGTGAAGCCCAGCCGGTGCGCCTCGGCCAGCCTGCGCTGCACCCCCGTGACCCGTCTGACCTCGCCGGCCAGCCCCACCTCGCCGATCGCCACCAGGTTCTTCGGCAGCGGGGTGTCGCTGGCGGCGGAGGCCAGGGCGAGCGCGATGGCGAGGTCCGCGGCGGGCTCCGACAGCTTCACCCCGCCGACCGTCGCGGAGTAGATGTCCCGCTTGCCGAGCGCGCTGATCCGGCCGCGCTGCTCCAGCACGGCGAGCATCATCGACACCCGCGAGGTCTCCAGACCGGACGTCGTACGCCGGGGGGAGGGGATCTGCGAGTCCACGGTCAGCGCCTGCACCTCGGCCACCAGCGGGCGGCGGCCCTCCAGGGTGACGGTCAGGCAGGTGCCCGGCACCGGCTCGGCGCGGCGGGTCAGGAACAGGCCGCTGGGGTCGGCGAGGCCCGTGATGCCCTCGTCGTGCAGTTCGAAGCAGCCGACCTCGTCCGTCGCCCCGTACCGGTTCTTCACGCCCCGCACCAGGCGCAGGCGCGCGTGCCGGTCGCCCTCGAAGTGCAGGACGACGTCCACCAGGTGTTCCAGCAGACGGGGGCCGGCGATGGCGCCGTCCTTGGTGACGTGGCCCACCAGCAGCGTGGACATGCCGCGTTCCTTGGAGGCGCGGATCAGGGCGCCGGCCACCTCCCGGACCTGCGCCATGCCGCCGGGCGCGCCGTCGATCTCGGGCGAGGCGACCGTCTGCACCGAGTCGAGGATCAGCAGGGACGGCTTGACCTCGTCCAGATGGCCGAGGACGGCGGCCAGGTCGGTCTCCGCGGCCAGGTACAGATGGTCGTCCAGGGCGCCGATGCGGTCGGCGCGCAGCCGCACCTGGCTCGCCGACTCCTCGCCGGTGACATAGAGGGTGCGGTGCTCGGCGCTCGCCGACTTGGCGGCCACGTCCAGCAGCAGGGTGGACTTGCCGACGCCCGGCTCGCCCGCGAGCAGGACGACCGCGCCCGGCACGAGACCCCCGCCGAGCACCCGGTCCAGCTCGGGCACGCCGGTGGTACGGGCGGTGGCCTGCCGGCCGTCGACCTGGCCGATGGGCAGCGCCGAGGTGCTCACCCGGCCCGGCGCCGTCGTACGGACCGCGGGCGCGCCGTACTCCTCGACCGTGCCCCACGCCTGGCATTCGGGGCAGCGGCCGAGCCACTTGGCCGTCTGCCAGCCGCACTCCGTGCAGCGGTACGACGGGCGGTCCTTGGTGGTCTTGGTACGGGCAGCCATGCGGAAACCGTAGCCCGCGGCACTGACAACGCGGCGGGAGCGATCCCTTCCCGGCCGGCACATACCGGATCCGGCCGTGGAACAAAGCGTTCCTGTCCCCTTATGAGGGATCGTTTCACCCGTATGGATTAAAACTGCTCAAGGTTCCGGAACGAGCACTCCACCGACGCCTACGGTCGCACGGGTGATGAGCAGCAGCCCGGAGACCACCACCCGCACGACGGGGGCGCGCCAGGCGCACAGCGAGGCGTGTGACGTACGACGAGAGGCGCGTGAGGCTCGAAAAGCGCGCGAGGCCGCCGAGGCCCGTGAGGCCCGTGAAGCGCGCGACCGCGCCGCCGCGCGCGCCATCGCCCAGCGCACGCCGGCTCGCTACGAGCCGTATCTGGACAGCCTGTTCACCTACTGTCTGTCGGTGCTGTGCGACCACGACGTGGCCACCGCCGCCCTCGCCGACGCGCTGGCGGTGGCCGAGAGGCGCGGCCACCGCCTCCCCGACTCCGCCGACGATCTCAGAGCCTGGCTGTACGCCCTGTCCCGCTGGGCCTGCCTGCGCAAACTCGCCGAGCCGAAGCGGAAGCGCCAGCGCGCGCACGCGGCGGGACGTGCCGGAGCGGAGAGGGGCGCGGGCAGAGAGACCGGCGCGGGGGCGCAGCCAGGCGTAGGCGCCGCCGGGGCCGGGATCGGGGTTGGAGATGGGGTCGGGGCCGGCAGGGGCGGTGCCGGAAAAGGGGGCGGGAGAGGAAGCGGGAGAGGCGGTCCGGAGGGGGGTGTCCCGCCGGAGACCGAGGAGCGGCGGCGCCGGGAGCTCGCCCTGCTGGCCTGGCCGGAGGCGGCCGGCACCACCCCCGAGCAGCGCGAGGCCCTGGAACTCGCCGTCCGCCACCACCTCTCCGCCCAGGAGGTCGCCGCCGTCCTCGGCATGCAGCCCGCCGCCGCACGCGAACTGCTCGCCTCCGCCGCCTGCGAGGTCGAGCGCACGCGCGCGGCCCTCGCCGTCGTGGAGGCGGGCGGCTGTCCCGGCGTGGCCCACCTCACCGGCGACGGCCGGATGGGCCTGGGCACGGCCCTGCGCCACGAACTGGTCCGGCACGTGGACGACTGTCCGCGCTGCCGCCGTACCGCCGAGCGCGCCGCCCCCGGCCGTTGGCCCGGCGCCATGGTCACCCCCGCCGAACTGCCCGTCCTTCAGGCCCCGCGCGCGGCCCTCCACCTGGCCCTGGCGCACCAGCCGCGCGCGCGTGGCGCGGCCGTACCCCGGTTCGACCGGCGTGGCTTCCCGATGGGCCCCAAGGACCGGGCGGCCCGCCGCGACCGGTTGCGGGCGCGTGCCGTCACGACGACGGTCGTCGCCACGGTCGTCGCCGCGCCCGTTCTGGCGCTGTGGGCCGCGTACCGGGGCGGGCCGGCCGGGGAGGACGACGGCCCGTCCGCGACCGCGCGCGAGGCACAGGGCCCCGATACGCTCGGCGACGGCGCGGCCGGGGGCTACGAGAACGCGGGGAACGCCCGGGGGAAGGCGGGTCCGCGGATCCGCAGTGACGGCAAGGCGGATGTCGCGGTGGAGGTGGTGAGCGTCGGCGGACCGGGGCGCGGGGACGCGGCACGGCTGACGGTCGGCGCGGCGAACGACGGTGACACCACGCTGATCACCCTCACGGCGTCCCCGGGGGCGTCCGAGATCCGGTGGTCGGTCTCCACGTCGGCCGCGTGGCTGTACTTCAGCCAGTCCTCGGGGACCCTCGCCCCAGGCCGGTCGCTGACGGTCAAGGTGTACGTCGATCATCTCCGCGAACCGTCCGGCCCCTGGCACGCGCGCGTGGCGGTGGCCCCGGCGGGCGCGGTGGTCTCCATCGACGGGTACGGCACGGCACCGTCCCGCCCGGTCCCCCGCCCGCCGTCCACATCGCCTTCTCCGGCCCCCTCCACGCCCGCCACCACCCCGCCGGCCCCCTCCGCCCCGCCCCCGGCCCCGACACCGCCCCCGTCGAGCCCGCCCCCGACCACCCCGGAACCCCCACCACCACCCCCACCCGAGCCCCAGCCCCCGACCCCTTCGGGAAGCTAGCGGAGAGAAAACAGCAAGCCGGCCCCCACCAACCGGAAGGCAGGCGCGAGCGGGAAGGCTGCCCATCGGCCGAGCAGGGGGGATGGGCGCGGGGCCGGGGCGTCCATCGGCCGGGCGACGGTTGCGGGTCGGGGGGCGTCGTCACCGACCGGACGGCGGGGCCGGGTGGGAGGCACCCCACCGGCCGGGATCAGGGCCGGCTGGAGGGACGGCTCCGCTGACGCCGTAGCCGACGGGAACCGGGACCGGGGGCCGGGGCTAGCTCTGGGCACCTGGCCAGCCCACCGGATCCGCGGGATCGGCCCACCAAGCCCGCAAGGTCGGCCACCGGATCCGCAGGGTCGGCCACCTGTTCCGCTGGATCAGCCCACCGAACCCGGCAAGGTCAGCCCACCGGACCCGCAGGGTCGGTCGTCGGCTTCGCGGGGTCGGCCACCGGGTCCCCGGGAGCAACCACCGGTTCCGTAACGGCGGGTGCCGGGTCCGCGGGGTGGGGGGCTACCAGGGGGAGCTGGGATGCCAGGCGTTGTTCGCAGAGTTCGACCAGGCGGTCGTAGCCGGCCTTGCCCATGAGTTCCGTCAGTTCGGCGCGGTAGGAGACGTAGACCGGCTCGCCCGCCCCGTGGGCCGACGTCGCCGACGTGCACCACCAGTGCAGGTCGTGGCCGCCCGGGCCCCAGCCCCGGCGGTCGTACTCGCCGATGGACACCTGGAGCACGCGCGTGTCGTCCGGGCGGTCGATCCAGTCGTAGGTCCGCCGGATCGGCAGCTGCCAGCACACGTCCGGCTTGGTCTCCAGCGGCTCCCGGCCCTCCTTGAGGGCCAGGATGTGCAGCGAGCAGCCGGCGCCGCCCGCGAATCCGGGCCGGTTCTGGAAGATGCACGAGCCCTGGAACGGCCGTGTCTGCCGGGAACCCTCCTCGTCCTCGGAGATCCAGCCGCCGCGTGTGCCCTCGTCGTGGTGCTGCCAGATCTCCGGGGTGAGCCGCGCCACGTGCTCGGCGACCCGCTTCTCGTCGTCCTCGTCGGAGAAGTGCGCCCCCAACGAGCAGCACCCGTCGTCGGCGCGTCCCGCCTGGATGCCCTGGCAGCCGCTGCCGAAGATGCAGTTCCAGCGAGAGGTCAGCCAGGTCAGATCGCACCGGAAGACCTGCTCGTCGTCCGCCGGGTCCGGGAACTCCACCCAGGCGCGGGCGAAGTCGAGTCCCTTTTCGTCGCTCACCCTCGCCTCCTTGGGGGTTTTGACGGACTTGCGCACCTTGCCCGCCTTGTCGGCCTTGGCGATCTTGTCGACCTTGTCGACCTTGTCGGGCTTCGCCTTTTTCGTCTTTGGCACCCGTCCAGGGTAAGTGGCCGGGGACCACCGGGGACACCGAGGACGGAGGTTCTGGCAGTAGCGTTCCGTACATGAGACTCGGTGTCCTGGATGTGGGTTCGAACACGGTGCATTTGCTGGTGGTGGACGCCCACCCCGGCGCGCGCCCGCTGCCCGCGTACTCCCACAAGGTCGAACTCCGGCTCGCCCAACTCCTCGACGACAGCGGCGCCATCGGCGAAGACGGCATAGACAAGCTGATCGACGTCATACAGGACGCGTTGCGGGCCGCCGAGGACAAGGGCGTCGAGGACCTGCTGCCGTTCGCGACCTCCGCCGTCCGCGAGGCCGGCAACGCCGACGACGTCCTGGGGCGCGTGGCCGACAAGACCGGCGTACGGCTCCAGGTCCTCAGCGGCGCGGAGGAGGCCCGGCTCACCTTCCTCGCCGTACGCCGCTGGTTCGGCTGGTCCGCCGGAAAACTGCTGGTCCTGGACATCGGCGGCGGCTCCCTGGAGATCGCCTACGGCATGGACGAGGAGCCGGACGCGGCGGTCTCCCTGCCGCTCGGCGCCGGCCGCCTCACCGCCGGCTGGCTGCCCGGCGACCCGCCCGACCCGGAGGACGTCCGCGCCCTGCGCCGCCACGTCCGCACCGAGATCGCCCGCACGGTCGGCGAGTTCACCCGCTTCGGCGCCCCCGACCACGTGGTGGCCACCTCCAAGACCTTCAAGCAGCTCGCCCGTATCGCCGGCGCCGCCCGCAGCGCCGACGGCCTCTACGTCCAGCGGGAACTCAAACGCCAGTCCCTGGAGGCCTGGGTCCCCAAACTCGCCGGCATGACCGCCGGCCAGCGCGCCGGACTCCCCGGGGTGTCGGAGGGCAGGGCCGGCCAGCTGCTCGCGGGCGCCCTGGTGGCCGAGGGCGCGATGGACCTCTTCGACGTGGAGAAGCTGGAGATCTGCCCCTGGGCACTGAGGGAGGGCGTGATCCTGCGGCGCCTCGACCACATGGTCACGGCATAGCCTCCAGGCCCGCAGGGCGACCGCGCTCCCCCCGCCCGAATGGCAAACCTCACAACGGCGAATGGGCACCCGGCACCCGCCCCGCTCCACGCCGTAAGGTGACGAGCGTGGCTGAACCAACGGACGTGCGCATCGCGCTCTCGACCGCCTCCGTCTATCCGGAGTCCACGGCGACGGCCTTCGAGATCGCCGCGCGCCTCGGTTACGACGGTGTCGAGGTCATGGTGTGGACCGACCCGGTGAGCCAGGACATCGAGGCGCTGCGCCGCCTGTCGGACTACCACGGCGTCCCGATCCTGGCCGTCCACGCCCCCTGCCTGCTGATCACCCAGCGGGTGTGGACCACCGACCCCTGGACGAAGCTCGTCCGGGCCCGGGCGGCGGCGGAGAAGCTCGGTGCCTCCACCGTCGTCGTCCACCCGCCGTTCCGCTGGCAGCGGCAGTACGCCCGGGGCTTCGTCGAGGGCATCCGGCGGATGGCGGACGAGACCGACGTGCGGTTCGCCGTCGAGAACATGTACCCCTGGCGCTACCGCGACCGCGAGATGCTCGCCTACGCCCCCGACTGGGACGTCACCAACGACGACTACCGGCACTTCACGATCGACCTCAGCCACACGGCGACGGCCCGCACCGACGCCCTGGACATGGCCGACCGCATGGGCGACCGGCTCGGGCACGTCCACCTCGCCGACGGCCGGGGCTCGGCCAAGGACGAGCACCTGGTGCCCGGCCGCGGCACCCAGCCCTGCGCCGAGCTGCTGGAACGCCTGGTGCGCACCGGCTTCGACGGCCATGTGGTGATCGAGGTCAACACCCGGCGCGCGATGTCCGGCGCCGAGCGCGAGGCCGATCTCGCCGAGGCCCTGGCCTTCACCCGCGCCCACCTGGGCGCGACGACCGTGCGGGTGCCCCGGCGATGACTTCGCCCCGCCCCCCGGCGACGCCCCCGCCCGGTACCCCGGCGGTGACCCCGCCGCGTCCGCCGGCGACGGACGGCGCCGCCCCCGGTTCCCCCGCCCGGCGCCGGGGCCGCCCCCCGCGCACCGAGTCCGCCGGCACCCGGGACCGTATCCTCGCCGCCGCCCGCGAGGAGTTCTCCGCGCGCGGGTACGAGAAGACGTCCGTACGCGGCATCGCCAAGGCCGCCGGGGTGGACTCCGCGCTGGTGCACCACTACTTCGGCACCAAGGAGCAGGTCTTCGAGGCGGCGATCGAGGTCGCCTTCGCGCCCGCGCTGGACGCGCCGGACGCGGTCGCCGAGGGCCCGGCGGACGGGGTCGGCGAGCGGCTGACCCGGTTCGTGTTCGGCATCTGGGAGGACCCCGCCACCCGGGCCCCGCTGCTGGCGATCGTGCGCTCGGCCGTCGACAACGACACGGCCGCCGCCGTCTTCCGCCGCCTGGTCGCCGCCCAGCTGATGCGCCGTATCGCCGCCCGGCTGGAGCTGCCGGACGCGGAGCTGCGCGCCGAACTGGCCGCCGCCCAGCTGGTGGGCTGTGCCATGCTGCGGTACGTGATCAGGCTGGAGCCGCTGGCGTCGGCGGACCTGGAGCAGGTCATCGCCCGCGTCGCCCCCGTCGTACAGGCACATCTGACCGCCCCGTGAGGCGTGATCAGGCGGCGCGGTGAAACAGGCGTCCCGCGATGCGGACACCTTGTCCCGCCAGCTGGATGACCGGCGTACGCTCGACAGCAGGCACACCCGTCTGAAGGAGCGAGCGACGATGCCCGAGCTGAGGTCCCGCACAGTCACCCACGGTCGCAACATGGCGGGCGCCCGCGCCCTTATGCGTGCCTCCGGTGTACCCGGTGCGGACATCGGCCGGAAGCCGATCATCGCCGTCGCGAACTCCTTCACCGAGTTCGTGCCCGGCCACACCCACCTCCAGCCGGTCGGCCGGATCGTCAGCGAGGCGATCAAGGAGGCCGGCGGCATCCCGCGCGAGTTCAACACGATCGCGGTCGACGACGGCATCGCCATGGGGCACGGCGGCATGCTGTACTCCCTGCCCTCCCGCGACCTGATCGCGGACTCGGTCGAGTACATGGTCGAGGCGCACTGCGCCGACGCCCTGGTCTGCATCTCCAACTGCGACAAGATCACGCCGGGCATGCTGATGGCGGCCCTGCGCCTGAACATCCCGACCGTGTTCGTCTCCGGCGGCCCCATGGAGTCCGGCCGCGCCACCCTGGTCGACGGCACGGTCCGCACGCTCGACCTGGTCGACGCGATCTCCGACGCCGTCAACGACAAGATCTCCGACGAGGACATCCTCCGCATCGAGGAGAACGCCTGCCCGACCTGCGGCAGCTGTTCCGGCATGTTCACCGCCAACTCGATGAACTGCCTGACCGAGGCCATCGGCCTGTCCCTGCCCGGCAACGGCTCGGTCCTCGCCACCCACACCGCCCGCCGCGCCCTGTACGAGAACGCGGCCCGCACGGTCATGGACCTCACCCGCCGCTACTACGAGCAGGACGACGACACCGTCCTGCCCCGCAACATCGCCACCTTCCAGGCCTTCGAGAACGCCATGGCCCTGGACATCGCGATGGGCGGCTCCACCAACACGATCCTGCACCTGCTGGCCGCCGCCCAGGAGGCGGACGTCCCGTTCGGCCTGAACGAGATCGACGCCGTCTCCCGCCGCGTCCCCTGCCTGGCGAAGGTCGCCCCGAACGTCGCCAAGGACCGCACGTACTACATGGAGGACGTGCACCGCGCCGGCGGCATCCCGGCCCTCATGGGCGAGCTGCACCGGGCCGGCCTGCTCAACGAGGACGTGCACGCCGTGCACAGCCCGTCCCTGGCCGACTGGCTGAAGACCTGGGACGTCCGCGGCGGCTCGCCCTCGCCCGAGGCGGTCGAGCTGTGGCACGCGGCGCCCGGCTGCGTCCGCTCCGCCGAGGCCTTCTCCCAGTCCGAGCGTTGGGAGACCCTGGACGAGGACGCCGAGAACGGCTGCATCCGCTCCGTCGAGCACGCGTACTCCAAGGACGGCGGCCTGGCCGTGCTGCGGGGCAACCTCGCGGTCGACGGCTGCGTGGTGAAGACGGCCGGCGTGGACGAGTCGATCTGGACCTTCGAGGGCCCGGCGGTCGTCTGCGAGTCCCAGGAGGAGGCCGTCCAGCGGATCCTCACCCAGGAGGTCAAGGACGGCGACGTCGTCGTCATCCGCTACGAGGGCCCCAAGGGCGGCCCCGGCATGCAGGAGATGCTGTACCCGACCTCGTACCTGAAGGGCCGCGGCCTCGGCAAGACCTGCGCCCTGGTCACCGATGGCCGCTTCTCCGGCGGCACCTCGGGCCTGTCCATCGGCCACGCCTCCCCCGAGGCGGCCTCCGGCGGCACCATCGCCCTGGTCCGGGACGGCGACCGCATCCGCATCGACATCCCGAACCGCACGATCGAGCTGCTGGTCGACGACGCCGAGCTGGCCCGCCGCGAGCAGGCCCTGAACGGCGTCTACGCCCCGAAGAACCGCGAGCGCAAGGTCTCCGCCGCCCTGCGCGCCTACGCCGCGATGGCCACGAGCGCCGACAAGGGCGCGGTGCGCGACGTGTCCCGCCTCGGCTGACCGCTCACCGACAAGGGCCGCCTCCCGGCAGAGGCGGCCCTTCGCCGTCCACGGCCCCCTGTGCCGTCGGCCGCGGCGCCTTCGCCGGCTACGGCGCCCGGGCCCGCGACCCGCGTCGACAACACCGGTGTCACCACGCCCCCGGCGCGTGACCGTCCACGGTGAAGACGGTGCCGTCGGGCGCGGTCGCGCAGACCCGGGTGCCGACCGGCACCGGAGCGGGCGGTGCGCTCATGACCCGCGCCGAGTCGGCGCCGAGCCGCGCGGGCGTCTGCCCCACCAGCCGCCCCTTCACCGCGTCCACGGCGAGCAGCCGGCCGTCGCCCGCGCTCAGGTACACCCGCCCGTCCCGCGCGACCGGCAGCGAACCCCGGCTCACCGACGTCTCCAGATGCCACAGCCGCCTGCCCGCCGCCACGTCCACGGCGTCCAGGGAACCGCCGGTGGCCAGCACGTAGACGACGTCCCCGCGCACGGTGGCGTGCGCGCCGTCGAGCACGGCGGGCAGCGCGACCCGCCGGGTCGCGCCCGTCGCGGGGGTGTAGCGGACGACCTCCCGGGCGCCGTAGCCGCTGTCCATGGCCAGGAAGTACACCGACCCGTCGGCCCGCGCGCCGACCGGCTTGAGCCAGCCGCGCAGCCGTACGTCCCACCGCATCCGGCCGCTCGCCGGATCCACGGCGGTCACCCGGGTGTGCCCGCCGTCGGCGGACGTACGGGTCGCGTAGGCCGGCGCGGCGCCGGGGAACGCGGCGAAGGACGGCGCGTCCTGCCCGGGCACGACCCCGTGCCAGCGGGTACGGCCGGTCGCGCCGTCGACGCCGGTGACCGTGCCGTCCACGCCGGTGAGCAGGGCGGTGTCACCGGCGTACCGGACCGTCGTGCCCACGGGCAGCCGGCGCCGCCACACCTCCTCGCCCGTGGCCGGGTCCAGCCCGGCGAGCCGGGAGCCGCCGTCGGTGTACGGCTGGACCAGGCCGCCGGAGACGACCGGCGGACCGCTCGTGGCCCGGGTGCCGACCGGCTGCCGCCACAGCAGCCGGCCGTCGGCCGCGTCGAGCGCGAAGACGACGCCCGGCCGCGCGCAGAACAGCTTGCCGACGCCGTACGAGCACTGCGGCATCCCGTCGCCGCCGACCGCCGGCCGGGCCGTCCAGCCCCCGGAAGCAGCCGTCAGCGCCGGTGTGTCCCCGCCCCGGGGAGACTGATCGTTTCCCCCCGTCACCCACACCGCGGCGAACCCGCCCACCAGGGCCAGCGCGCCCGCCGCCAGCGCCGCCGTCCGCCCGCGGCCCGGCCGCCACCGAGGGCGCCGCCCGGCACCGGCGGGCACCGGCTCCGGCTCGGGCCGTGCCGTCGCCGCCCGCCCGCGGCCCGGGCGCCACGTCCGGCGCCGCCCGGTGTCCGCCGGGCCGGACACCGGTGCGGGGGTGTCCCCACCCGTCCGCTGCGCCGGTATGAACGCCTGGGTGTCGTACGAGGCCGCCACCGAGCGCAGCTCCCGCATCAGCTCGTCCGGCGTGGGCCGGTCCGCGGGCTCCTTGGCCAGGCACCGCCGCACCAGCGACGCGAGCCCCACCGGTACGCCGGTCAGATCGGGCTCGTCGTGGACGACCTGGTAGGCGACGATGTAGGGACTGTCGGAGTCGAACGGGCCGCGCCCGGTCGCCGCGTGCACCATGACCGAGCCCAGCGCGAAGACATCGGCGGCCGGACCGACCTCGCGGGGCCGCCGGAACTGCTCCGGCGCCATGAACGGCGGGGTGCCGATCAGCTTGCCCGTCTCGGTGCGCAGCTCGCTGTCCTTGGGCCGGGAGATGCCGAAGTCGATGACCTTCGGCCCGTCCTCGGCGAGCAGCACGTTGCCGGGCTTCAGATCCCGGTGCACCACCCCGACCCGGTGGATGTCGCGCAGCGCCTCGGCCAGCCCCGCCATCAGCCGGCGCAACTGCTCCGGAGCCATGGGGCCGCTCCGCTTCACATGTTCCGAGAGGGTCGGCCCGGGGATGTACAAGGTGGCCATCCAGGGCCGTTCGGCCTCCGGGTCGGCGTCGACGACGGGCGCGGTGAAGGCACCGCTGACCCGGCGCGCGGCGGCCACCTCCTGCCGGAAACGGCCCCTGAACTCGGGATCCCGGGCGAACTCCGCGTGTACGACCTTCACCGCGAGCTTCATCCCCGAGGTGCTCCGGGCGAGGTGGACGACCCCCATGCCGCCGGAGCCCAGACAGGACTCCAGCCGGTAGTGGCCGGCGTATTCCGGAAGTTCCGCTTCCGCGTTCGCCCCGGCATTGCGCTGTGGCGCCATGGACCACCCCCGTGCTGTTCGTCCGCGCGCGCGACGCACGGAGCCTAGTCGATGACTCGTACGGGACTAAGGCGGCTTGCTAGCGTCTGTGCCCGAGCCGCGCACACGTTTCGCGCCGGCTCGCACCGAGTCCGAAAGCGACGGGGGAGGACCACTTTCATGTCTGTCGACACACAAGAGGCCGGAAGCGTGGACGAGGGCCGGGACGGCCTGACGACGCAGGCGGCCGCGGCCGTACGCACCTACGCCGTCGCCCCGGGGGTCCGGCTGAACGTCCGCAGCGGCCCGGGCACCCAGTACAACCTGGTCCGCGTGCTGCCGGTGGGCGTCCGGCTGCCGGTCTACTGCCAGACCCCCGGCACCACGGTCTCCGGCCCCTACGGCACCACCAACATCTGGGACCTCATCGACAACGGCGAGTACGTCTCGGACGCCTACCTCCACACCGGCAGCGACGGCTACATCGCCCCCCGCTGCGGCTGACGACACGCACCAGGCCGAGCCCCGGCCGGAAGGCCGGCCACGGCCGGGGCGATAATCGTGCCGTGAGCGACGAAACCGGCACCCCGGACCGCCCGGAGGGCTCCACCGGCGACACGGAGCGCGACGGCGGCCCCCGCCCCGAACCCCTGCGCTTCTTCGGCACCTCCTGGGTCGACCACGACAACGGCTACGCGGCCCGCCGCGCCGGTGTCGCCGTCGGCTCCCTCGCCGCCGCGGCCGCCTCCTGCCTGGTGCTCCGCCTCGCCTACGAGGGCATCCGCATCGCCGACACCGGCCCCTTCGTGAGCGTCCTCGTCGTGGTGATGTTCGCGATCTGCAGCGCCTTCGCCTTCCGCAACACCTGGGAGGGCTTCGGCAAGCGGCACGACCCGCAGCGCCAGGCCTCCCTGCGCGGCATGCTCGCCATCGGCTTCGTCGGCTCCCTCCTCGCCTACTTCGTCCGCTCCCTCATCGAGGCACCGGGCGAGAAACTGCACCGCGAGGAGTACGAGAAGGCCCGCGAGGCCCACGCCCGCCGCACCACCCGCCGCACCGGCAACCCGTCCCGGAAGAAGCGCCGCCGCTGAGCGCGGCCGGGCCCCGAGGGCACCCGGCCGACGGGTCCTCCCCGGCGGAGCCGCGGCCGGCCCCCCTGCCAGGCGGCCGGCCGGGACGCACGGGACCGTCCGCCCGCCCCGGCCCGCGAGGGCTCCCCTTGATCACCGTCATGCCGTAGAACTGAGCGCATGACAGCCGTCCCGTCGCAGCCCGCCGACCCGCACGCCCGCCACGCCGCACGGGCCGGTTCCTTCGATGCCGTCGCCGCCCGGTACGCCGCGAACCGCCCCTCCTATCCGCCCGCCCTCCTCGACGCCGTCGAGGAACTGGCCGGCCGCTCCCTGCGCGGCGCCAAGACCGTGGACGCCGGCGCCGGCACCGGTGCCGCCAGCGCCCTGCTGCACGCCCGCGGCGCCGACGTCCTCGCCGTCGAACCCGGCGCGGGCATGGCCGCCGAGTTCCGCCGCAGGCTGCCGCACATCCCCCTGGTCCGGGGCGACGGCAACGCCCTGCCCGTCGCCGACGCCACCGCCGACCTCCTCACCTACGCCCAGGCCTGGCACTGGACCGACCCGGCGCGCTCGGTGCCGGAGGCGCTCCGCGTCCTGCGCCCGGGCGGCGCGCTGGCCCTGTGGTGGAACACCAACGCCCTGGACGTCGACTGGATCGCCGAAGCCACCGGCCGGGCCGGCCGCTTCCTCGGCATCGACGCCGCCGCCGAACAGCGCAAGGCCGGCGAACGCGTCGAGCGGGCCGACCCCAGCGGACGCCTGCGCTTCACCCGCCGCACGGTCCGCTGGAGCCGCCGCGTCCCGGTCGACACCCACCTCGCCAACATCGCCACCCACTCCGCCATCCTCATCGCCCCCGAGGAGCGGGCGGCCGCCTTCCTGGAACAGGAGCGCGGCCACCTCCTGGAGGTCTTCCCCGACGGCGTGGTCGAGGAGACCTACGACGTCCTCCTCATCGTCGCCCGCACCCCCTGACCCGCCGCCGTTCCGCCCACCGGACAACCGGCCCGCACACCGCACCCCCGGTGCCAGACTGATCGGCATGAGCCAGAAAGTCGCAGTCCTCGGCACCGGCAAGATCGGCGAAGCCCTGCTCAGCGGAATGATCCGGGCCGGCTGGGCCCCCACCGACCTCCTGGTCACCGCCCGCCGCCCCGAACGCGCCGAGGAACTCCGTGCCCGCCACGGCGTCAACCCGGTCACCAACACCGAGGCCGCCAAGACCGCCGACACCCTGATCCTCACGGTCAAGCCGCAGGACATGGGCGCCCTCCTGGACGAACTCGCCCCGCACCTGCCCGCCGACCGCCTGGTCATCAGCGGGGCCGCCGGCATCCCCACCTCCTTCTTCGAGGAGCGCCTGGCCCCCGGCACCCCCGTCGTCCGGGTCATGACCAACACCCCCGCCCTCGTGGACGAGGCCATGTCGGTCATCTCCGCCGGCAGCCACGCCACCGAGCGGCACCTCGCGCACGCCGAGGAGATCTTCGGCGGTGTCGGCAAGACCCTGCGCGTCCCCGAGAGCCAGCAGGACGCCTGCACCGCGCTGTCCGGCTCCGGCCCGGCCTACTTCTTCTACCTGGTCGAAGCCATGACCGACGCCGGCATCCTGCTCGGCCTGCCCCGCGACAAGGCCCACGACCTGATCGTCCAGTCCGCGATCGGTGCCGCCGTGATGCTCCGCGACAGCGGCGAGCACCCCGTCAAGCTCCGGGAGAACGTCACCTCCCCGGCCGGCACCACGATCAACGCCATCCGCGAGCTGGAGAACCACGGCGTACGAGCCGCCCTCATCGCCGCCCTCGAAGCAGCCCGCGACCGCAGCCGCGAACTCGCCTCCGGCAAGAAGGACTGACCGGCCCCGGCCCCCGGGCGGCGGCCCCCGCCGCCCGGGGCCCGGAACCCGCCCGACGACGGCTAACGAGCGGCGCTCGGCGAGGGCTCGGCCACGGGCGGCAGCAGCCCGATCGCCCGGTAGGCCGTATCGACCGTCGGCCGGGCCAGCGCCCGCGCCTTCTCCGCGCCCTCGCGCAGCACCCCCTCCACATACGCCGGATCGGCGCACAGCTCCCGGTGCCGTTCCCGCACCGGCCGCAGCACCTCCACCACGGCCTCCGCGGTGTCCTTCTTCAAAGAGCCGTACGAGTCGTACCCGCCCGCCAGCGACTCGGGATCCCCACCCGTGCACGCGGCGAGGACGTCCAGCAGATTCGCGAGGCCCGGCCGCTCCACCCGGTCGTAGACGACCTCCCGCCCGCTGTCCGTCACGGCCCGCAGCACCTTCCTGCGCACCACGTCCGGTTCGTCCAGCAGATAGACGACCCCGGTCCCCGACTCGTCCGACTTCCCCATCTTCCGCGTCGGGTCCTGGAGGTTCATCACCCGCGCGGCCACCGGTGGCAGCGTCGTCCGCGGCACCACGAACGTGTGCCCGTAGCGCTGGTTGAACCGCACCGCCACATCCCGGGCCAGCTCCACGTGCTGCGTCTGGTCCTCGCCGACCGGCACCTCGTCCGCGCCGTACGCCAGGATGTCCGCGGCCATCAGCACCGGATACGTCAGCAGCGACAGCCGCAGACTCCCCCCGCGCTCCCGCTGCCTGGCGGCCTTCTCCTTGTACTGGATCATCCGCCGCATCTCGCCGTCGGTCGCCACGCACTCCAGCAGATACGACAGCCGCGTGTGCTCGTCGACATGGCTCTGCAGGAACAGGGTGCACGCCTCGGGGTCTAGCCCGGCCGCCAGCAGCAGCGTCGCCGTCTGCCGGCTGAGCCTGCGCAACCGCGCCGGATCGTGCTCCACGGTCAGCGCGTGCAGGTCCACCACGCAGAACAGCGAGTCGGCCCGGTGCTGGTCCACCTCGGCCCAGCGCCGCATGGCCCCCAGGTAGTTGCCCAGGGTCAGATGCCCGGTCGGCTGGATCCCGCTGAAAACCCGGGTCATGTCCACTCCACCTTCTGGTCGGGACCGCCGCCCCTGCGGCCGGCCCCCTCGGACCCGGAGGGAGAGACGAGAACGGCCGCCGAAGCGGCGGCCGTTGAGTGCATACGTGAGTACGGCCGCCGTCAGGCGGCCCACCAGAGCTGGGTGCACGTACGCGTCATCACGTCGTCCACACTACGCCTCGGGAGTGCCCCCCGGCAGTGAGTTGACACGCCCCCGGCCGCTCCGTAGTGTTCTCCGAGTTGTCCGACGTGAGCGCCGACTCCGGTCGGTCCCCGGACAGCCATTCCGCAAGCACCACCCACTCATCGACGCTCCGGCGCCGACTGCATTGGCGTGCGTATTTGCGAAATGAGGAATCCGCGTTCGAAAGGACGCAGGCCCCGATTAGCTCGGGAGCCGGGAATCCGCTAAAGTCTCACTCGTCGGAACGGCCCAACAGCCGCGAAGACAAACCCCGCCGACGGGGATCGGACGCCGAAAGGATCTGATAGAGTCGGAACCGCCGGAAAGGGAAACGCGAGAGCGGGAACCTGGAAAGCACCGAGGAAATCGGAT
>NZ_BAAASM010000068.1:0-6905 GCF_039532885.1 Streptomyces nogalater
CCGCTCGCTCGCTTCTGACCCGGGCTGGAGCGGGCCGGGTCAAGGGTGGGCCGCAGGCCCATCGCCGAAGGCGACGCGCAGCGCCCTTGACGCGGACCGCGGAAGCCCGACACTGACCGAGAAGCGAGCGGCCCAACGGTCACTGATGAACACCGGAGCCCACACCCACGGCGGGGCCCCAACCCCACCTCACGCCTGCTTGATCGCCGAGATGTCCAACGTCAGCTTCACCTTGTCGGAGATCAGCACCCCACCCGTCTCCAGCGCCGCGTTCCACGTCAGACCCCACTCCGACCGCAGAATCTCCGCCTTGCCGGTGAAACCGACCCGCTCGTTGCCGAACGGGTCCTTGGCGAAGCCGTTGAACTCCAGGTCGATGGTCAGTGGCTTGGTGACACCCAGCAGGGACAGCTCACCGGTCACGCGGTACTCCTCCCCGCCCAGCACCTCCGCCCCGGTGGACCGGAACGTCATCATCGGAAACTCGTCCGTCTTGAAGAAGTCCGCCGACTTCAGGTGGGTGTCCCGGTCCGCGTTACCCGTGTCGATGCTTTCCACCCGGACATCCAGCACGGCAGTGGACTTCGTGGGGTCGGCCCCGTCCAGGTGCAGCGCCCCGGTGAAATCACCGAAGCCGCCCTTGACGTTGGTGACCATCGCGTGCCGGGTGACGAACCCGATCGTGCTGTGCGCCGGGTCGATGGCGTAGTCGCCGGTCAGCTCGGTCAGGTCGGGACCGGCGGGGGCCGGTGCGACGGGGGCGGGCTGGGTGGTGCTCTTGCGGCCGAAGATGCCCATGACGTGCTCCTGGTTAAACGTTGAACGTTGAACTAAATTCCGGCTCCGACCATAGCCCCATTCTGTTTATCGTTCAACTATCACCTCACCGTGTCACCGCATACGCGCACAGTCACCCGTTCGTGCCTCTGGTGCACCCCCCTCTCCCTCGGGCACGATGCGGCCTGCACCACCTGCACAGCCGCCCCGAAACGTCCGGCCCATCGCAGGAAGGCCCCCTATGAAGATCCGCTCCCTGGCGACCACCCTCGCCCTCGTCGCCGCCCCCGGCATCGCCCTCGTGGGTACCGCCCCCGACGCCTCCGCCTCCGCCGCCGTCACCAAGATCAGCCACGCCACCGCCACCTCGATGTTCCGCCAGTCCGGCATCACCTGGTCGTCCTCCGGCAACTGCTCCGACCGGAACAACCCCACCTGTACGTCCTTCGAGCAGCTCAACCTCGCCACCGCCCAGGGCGCCCAGACCCTCAAGAGCGCCAGCGGCTGCGCGCTCAACATCACCGGCGGCACCGAGACCGGACACGCCTCGGGTACGTACTCCCACTGGAACGGCTACAAGCTCGACTACGGCAAGAACACGTGCGTGACGTCGTACGTCAAGAACACCTTCACGTACATCGGCCTGCGCGGCGACGGCGCCCCGCAGTACAAGTCCGGCTCCGGCAACATCTACGCCGACGAGGGCAACCACTGGGACGTCCTCTACTACAACTGCGGCGGCTGCTGAGCGGGCGGCGCCGGCGGTGAGCGGACCCCTCCGCATGACCCGACGCGCACTGCTGCTGGCCGCCGCCCTCGCCGCCACCCCCGGGTGGCGCGCGCGGGCGGCCGGCGCCGACCCGTACGAGACGCTGCGCCAACGCTGGCTCGGCATCGCGCTCGGCACCGGCTACGACCCGGCTACCGAACCGTACGCCTCCCGTCTCGCCCAACTCGGGGAAAGGGCAGGGGAGTTCCGGGCCACCATGCTTCCCGGGCCCGCCTCACTCTGGCCCGGCCACCCCTTCGACCCGCCGTCCGGCATCACCTTCAGCTACCACCGCCTGTGGACCATGACCCAGGCCTACGTCCAGGGCGGTACCGGTGTCACCGGCGACCCCGGCCTGCTCACGGACGTGTTACGCGGTCTCGACCATCTCTCCGCCACCGTCTACCACCCCGCCACCACCCGCTACGGCAACTGGTGGGAGTGGCAGATCGGCAGCCCCCGGCTGTTGATGGACATCACCGCCGCGCTGTACGCGCAGGCGGGCCCGGACCGGGTCGCGGCGGCCTGCGCCGCCGTCGACCACTTCATACCGGACACGATGCTCACCGACTACTCCGGTACCAGCACCGGCGCCAACCGCGTCGACCTGTGCCGCTCGGTCGCCCTGCGCGGCATCCTCGGCAGCAGCCCGCGGAAGATCGCCCTCGCCCGGGACGCCCTCTCACCCGTCTTCCCGTACGTCACCAAGGGCGACGGCCTCTACGCCGACGGCTCCTTCGTCCAGCACACCTGGGTCGCCTACTCGGGCACCTACGGCCAGGTCCTCCTCGACGGCCTCGGGCGGCTGTTCGCGCTGCTCGCCGGGTCGGAGTGGGACATCACCGATCCTGGCCGACGGCACATCCTGGACAGCGTCGAGCACGCCTACGCGCCGCTCATCCACGACGGACTGGTCATGGACTGCGTCAACGGCCGTGCCATCAGCCGGGGTCTGCCGCGCTCCGACGACCAGGGCGTGATGCGCGGCGACCACTACCACGGGCAGGCCCTGATCGCCGCCATCGCCCTCCTCGCCGACGGCGCGAGCCCGGAGGAGCGGGAGCGGTGGTACGGACGTATCAAGGGATGGATCGAACGAGACGCCGTGGAGCCTGTCCTGACGTCCCGTCAGTTCGGCGTCGGTGATCTCGCCCGGCTGCACACCGTCGCCGCCTCGCCCGTTCCCGCCGCCCCGGAACCCCTCGGGCACCGGCTCTTCCCCGCCATGGACCGCGCCGTCCACCGCACCCCCCGGTTCACCGCAGCCCTCGCCATGGCCAGCGACCGCATCGCCCACTACGAATGCGGCAACGGCGAGAACCCGCGCGGCTGGCACACCGGCTCCGGCATGCTCTCCTGGTGGCCGCGGGACGGCGGCGACCAGTACACCGACTGGTACTGGCCCACCGTCGACTGGTACCGGCTGCCCGGCACCACCGTCTCCACCCGACGCCTCCCCGACCGGGCCGGCGGCGAGTGGGGCGCCCCCAAACCGGCCGTGCGCTGGGTCGGCGGCACCACCGACGGCACCTACGCGGCCGTCGGCCAGCACCTCAAGGGCCTCGGCTCCACCCTCCAGGCCCGCAAGTCCTGGTTCTTCCTCGACGACGCCGTGGTCTGCCTCGGCACCGGGATCTCCTGCACGGACGGCGTGCCCGTCGAAACGGTCGTGGACAACCGCAACCTCGGCGAGAACGGCACCCAGCCCCTCGTACGCGGCCGGAACTGGGCCCACCTGGAAGGCCACGGCGGCTGGATCCTGCCCTACGGCGGCGAGCTGCGCACCCTGCGCGAGGACCGCACCGGCGCCTGGGCCGACATCAACACCACCAGCAGCCCCGAGCGGCGCACCCGGCGCTGGCAGACCCTCTGGCTCGACCACGGCACCGACCCGGCCGACGCCCGCTACGCCTACGTCCTGCTGCCCGGCGCCACCCGCGCCGAGACCGCCGCCCGCGCGGGCGACCGGCACTGGCTGTCCGTCCTCGCCAACGACACCACCGCCCAGGCCGTCGCCGTCCCCCGGCTGGGGCTGACGGCGTGCACCTTCTGGGGGACCGGTACGGTGGGGGAGCTGACCGTCTCGGCCGGCGCCGGCGTGCTCGTCGTGCGCCGGGGCCGCACGGCCGCCCTCCGGATCAGCGAGCCACCGCGCACCGGAACCCCCCTGGAACTGGTCTGGGACCACCCCGTGCGCGCGGTCACCCGGGCCGGCGACGGTGTCGAGGTGCTGGAGGCGGGCCGCCGTCTGAGGGTCCTTGTCACTCCGGGGATGGCATGTGCCACCCACGAATGTGAGGTGACTCTCGGCTGATCGGTTTGTGGCCTCCCCACAACAAGATGCCCTCCTGAGCAGTCGGAACGGCTGCATTCCGTGCTGGTTCTGTTCACTCGTACCAGGAAAACGGGCCGGAGACTGTACAGAGTCGACGGCTCGCTTTTCTTGGTGTCCTTCGTAAGGTCGCTACATGACCGTTTTGGAAGAGACGACGGGTGAGCCGACCGGCGAGCCGACGGACGCGCGCGGACGGGTCGCCGAGCTGCACGAGATCCGTGCGCGGGCCGTGGCGGGCCCGAGCGAGAAGGCGACCGAGGCGCAGCACGCCAAGGGCAAGCTGACGGCGCGGGAGCGGATCGAGCTGCTCCTCGACCCCGGGTCCTTCCAGGAGGTCGAGCAGCTGCGCCGGCACCGGGCTACCGGTTTCGGCCTGGAGGCGAAGAAGCCGTACACCGACGGTGTCATCACCGGCTGGGGCACGGTGGAGGGCCGTACGGTCTTCGTCTACGCCCACGACTTCCGGATCTTCGGCGGCGCGCTGGGCGAGGCCCACGCCACCAAGATCCACAAGATCATGGACATGGCCACCGCGGCCGGTGCGCCGCTGGTCTCCCTGAACGACGGCGCGGGCGCCCGTATCCAGGAGGGCGTCTCCGCCCTCGCCGGCTACGGCGGCATCTTCCAGCGCAACACCAAGGCGAGCGGTGTCATCCCGCAGATCTCGGTGATGCTCGGCCCGTGCGCGGGCGGCGCCGCGTACTCCCCGGCCCTCACGGACTTCGTCTTCATGGTCCGCGAGACCTCGCAGATGTTCATCACCGGCCCGGACGTGGTCAAGGCCGTCACCGGCGAGGAGATCACCCAGAACGGCCTCGGCGGCGCCGACGTGCACGCCGAGACCTCCGGCGTGTGCCACTTCGCCTACGACGACGAGGAGACGTGCATCGCCGAGGTGCGCTACCTCCTCTCCCTGCTCCCGCAGAACAACCGCGAGAACCCGCCCCGCGTCGAGTCCACGGACCCGGTCGACCGCCGCAGCGACGTCCTGCTCGACCTGGTCCCGGCCGACGGCAACCGGCCCTACGACATGGCCAAGGTCATCGAGGAGATCGTCGACGACGGCGAGTACCTGGAGGTCCACGAGCGCTGGGCGCGCAACATCATCTGCGCCCTGGGCCGCCTGGACGGCCAGGTCGTCGGCATCATCGCCAACCAGCCCCAGGTTCTCGCGGGCGTCCTGGACATCGAGGCGAGCGAAAAGGCTGCCCGCTTCGTCCAGATGTGCGACGCTTTCAATATCCCGATCGTCACCTTCCTGGACGTCCCCGGATTCCTCCCCGGCGTCGACCAGGAACACGGCGGAATCATCCGCCACGGCGCGAAGCTGCTGTACGCCTACTGCAACGCGACCGTGCCGCGGATCTCGCTCATCCTGCGCAAGGCGTACGGAGGTGCCTACATCGTCATGGACTCCCAGTCGATCGGCGCCGACCTGACCTACGCCTGGCCGACGAACGAGATCGCCGTGATGGGCGCGGAGGGCGCGGCCAACGTCATCTTCCGCCGGCAGATCGCCTCCGCGCAGGACCCCGAGGCCATGCGGCAGAAGATGGTCAAGGAGTACAAGGCCGAGCTGATGCACCCGTACTACGCGGCCGAGCGGGGCCTCGTGGACGACGTCATCGACCCCGCCGAGACCCGCGAGGTGCTGATCAAGTCGCTCGCGATGCTGCACACCAAGCACGCCGACCTGCCCTCCCGCAAGCACGGCAACCCGCCGCAGTAACCTCACGGAGACCGACACCCATGAGTACTCCTGACATCCGCGTCGAAAAGGGCCACGCCGAGCCCGAGGAAGTCGCCGCCATCACGGCCCTCCTCCTGGCCCGGGCCGCCGCCCAGCCGCTCCAGACCACCCCCCACCGAGTCCGCGCGCGTGCGGGCTGGCGCCGCCTGGAGCGCGAGCCGGGCTTCCGGGCCCCGCACAGCTGGCACTGAGCACCGCGCTTTGCTTGACCACGACCCCGCTCCTCCTGTGGGAGGGCGGGGTCGTGGTGTATTCAGTCGATGATGACCCTGACGCCGGGCAGATTCAGCTTGGTGCGCTTGGTGATGGGGCCTTCCTCGGTTTCGCAGCCGACGACGGTCAACCACTCCAGCCGTGATGGCAGGCCGTCGAATTCCGCGGGCGCGAGGCAGTAGGACAGGCCGAGACCGCTGAGTTCCGGACAGGCCGACACGAGCCGCCGGGGCAGGTCCCGGTTTCACGTTCGCCGCCAGCACCGCCTCGTCGGAGAGGTCGGCCGCCTCGAACGTGTCGCACACCCCGTCGAGCACGGCCTGCCGGGCGCCGTCGTCCAGGCCGCGGAACTCCCGTACCAGGTACGGCGCCAGCCGGTCGTACACCGCGTCCGCGATCTCCTCGAACTGCCGGTGCACACCCCGCTGGAAGCGCAGCCCGGACACCCGCAGCCGGATCAGTCCGGCCATGTCCAGATGGTGTTCCTGCTCCCGGCGTCTGCCGCCCAGCCACAGCTGTGCCGCGGCCTTCGCCACGGTCGTGCCCAGCCGTAACGCCGCCGCTGCCTCAGCGCTCAATGCCCGCTCCCTCGACGCACATGGTCCGGGGCATTGTCACCCGTCGCGCCGCCTCTCGTCCCGCTTTCGCAGCCACGGGTCCAGCGGCAGGGACAGCGTGGCCACACAGACCGCCGGCCACAGGGAGGTCATGCGCAGGCCCGGCGTCCACAGCGGCAGCAGGACGGCGGTCAGGAACGTGGTCAGCCAGCCGAGGACCAGCGGGCTGCGCAGCCGCGCCCGCAGCGGGAACAGCAGGGCCGAGGACACCAGCGCGCTCGGCACCAGCAGCAGCACCGCCCACAGCAGCGCGCTCCAGCCGTCGACCTCGATCACATGCATCCCGGACCCACCCGTACGTACCACGACAAAGGCTCCTGTCCCCAGAGAAGAGCGACAGGAGCCCGCGTCGGTTGCCCGAGGGGCGGAGTTACCGCAGTCGTGCCATGAGGGCGTGTTCGACCAGGGTGATCAGGGCGCTCTTGGCGTCGGCGCGGTGGCGGG